>JAUIHC010000620.1 GCA_030432455.1 Phycisphaerae bacterium
AGCGCGAGGTTCGGAATGCCGTGCCCACCGGGTCTCGCCGACGGTCGTCGGTCGTCGATGCCGGGCACCGCGCGGAAGGTCGCCCGCTTCTCCTTGACCGCCCGTACCGCCGTCGGCTCGAGTCCGCGGCTCGCGGGCAGCGCCCAGTGCAGGTCCGCCACGACGCGGCGTGCGATCTCCGCCTCGTCGAGCGGCATCCACGCCTCCGCCCCGCTGACCACGGCATGCACATGATGCCCGCGTCGGCCGTCGATCTCGACCTCGCCCTTGTCGAAGAACCAGTGCGTGTCCCGACCGGGAAGCACCAGATGCGGATACCGGCGATCGCCGTCCACGAGCACCGGTCGCTCGAAGACCAGATGCACGCCGAGGATCGGACTGGTGCCGATCTCCTCCAGCCCTCGCAGCCGCGGATCGGCCGCCAGCATCGGTCGGGAGATCATCTTCGCCAGCCGGTCGGGCGGCACGGTCGTGATGATCGCGGAGCCGTGCACCAGCCCCTCGTCGGTGACCACCCCGTTGGTGCGGATCCCGTCGAACGCGATGCCCCGGACGCTGGCGCCCAGACGAACCTCGCCGCCCGCCCGCTCGATGATCTCGACCGCGGGGTCGTAGAGGTCCCGCAGGGGGCAGGACGCCAGCCCCATGGTCGCGTGCCACCCGCCCGCGAGGAAGCCCTCCTGAAAGACCTGCATCGCGTGGTTCGCCGCGACCTCGCCGCAGGGGAGGTTGCACGCCCCCACCACCACCGGCTCCCAGAACCGCTCGCGGGCCTCGGTGGTCTGCCCGGTCTCGTCGAGGAACTCGGCGAAGGTCCGATGCCGCCACGCCTCGCGTCCGGCGAGTCCCATGCGGACGAGGGCCCACATCGCCTGCCCGATGCCGATCTTGTCGTCCACGCCGAGGAAGCGAAGCTTCAGGAACGAGGACGACAGATGGAACGGCGCCGGCAGCACGCTCGCGCGAAGCGGTTCCGGTCGCCGGGGCGGATTCGCCCACCAGGTGGTCGGGTGCCACTCGATGCGATCGAGCACCCCGAGTCGCCGGTAGAGGTCGAGCACGTTGGAGCAGCAGCCCATGACCACATGCTGGCAGTTGTCCAGGACCAGACCATGCCGAGGATCCTCGAAGCTCGTGGCACGCCCGCCAAGCCGCGGTCGAGTCTCGACCACGATCGGCACGCCCCCCGCCTCCGCCACGCGGATCGCCGCGGCGATGCCCGCGACGCCACCCCCGACGATCACGACCCGCTTCATCCGCCACCCCTCCGGATCGTCTTCGCCTTGAGGGCGATGGTCGTCTTCTGGAGCCTGCCGAGCGACACCCGCTCGTGCACGATCCGCTCGGGATCGCCCGCGATCTTCTCGAGCAGCGATCGATAGATCTCGCCCATCGCCCAACTGGTGCCGCGGCACGACGCGGTGAGATGCGATTCGAGCGATCCGGCCGCGGCGTAGTGCTCGCGGGCCTTCTCGACCTGATCGAGCACGAACGCCCGACAGACGCCGTCGTCCCGCCATGCCAGCAGATCGTCCATCGACAACCCCGCCGCGGCGAGTTCGTCGGCGGGAAGATACGACCGACCTCGATCG
>JAUIHC010000621.1 GCA_030432455.1 Phycisphaerae bacterium
GTCCGGCTGGCGATCCTGGACGAGGGCGTCCATCTCTTCGAGGCGGGCGGTCTCGGCCGACGCCTCGGGTCTCTGGCCGACGAGGACGGGTTCGAGGAGGGATGACTGGCAGCGGCGTCCGGTAAGGTCGTGGCTCGTCGGCAGGAAGCGGTGGATTCACGGTCCGGTGCCGGATCCAGGGTTCGGATTTCCTCGGGCGTCGGATATATTTCCAGGGTTGCCGCACCGGATTCCCACGGTGTTGGCGGACCCGCTCCCGCATCATGTTCCTGGAGTCACGAGACCTATGAAGATCCGAACGCTTTCCGGCGCCCTCCTGCTCGCTGCGGCGACGTCGGTCGCCACCGCCGACTTCTACGGCGACGCCACCGGTGACATCTTCGACGGCGGCCTCACCAACCTCGACATCCTCGGGGCGGAGATCAGCAACGACGCCGACAACCTGTACATCAGCGTCACCACCAACGGCGATGTGGCCGCGACCAACTGGGGCAAGTACCTGTTCTTCTTCGACAGCGGTGACGGCGGCGCGCTCTCCGGGCCCTTCGGCAACGACCCCTACAACAACCCGTGGAACCGGAACGTCTCCGCGGCCGCCGGCATCGACGCCTTCATGGGCAGTTGGATCGACGGCGACGGCGGCGCCCTCGCCTACACCTGGAACGGCGGCGGGTTCGACGAGAACGCGTTCCTCACGCCCGACCGGACCGACGCGGCGATGGGAACCGTCCGCTGGACGGTCTCGCTCTCGGCCCTCGGCCTCGCGATCGGCGACACCTTCAGCTTCGACATCGGCACCACCGGCGGCGGCGACGGCGATCCCGCGATCGACCTGCTCTCCACGACCGACATCCAGCCCGGATGGGGCAACGGTTCGACCTCGCCGATGGGGTACAGCTACACGGTGGTGCCGGCGCCGGGCGTGCTCGCCCTGGCCGGACTCGCCGGGCTCGCCTCGCGACGACGTCGCGCCTGATCCGTTCGAGCCGACGCCATCCGAACCCGATCGACGACGCCCCCGGCCGACTGCGGCCGGGGGCGTTCGATGTGATGCCGGTTCAGGTTCACGGGCGATCGACGCTCAGGGGTTCTCGGCCCGTTCGGTGAGCCGGGTCGCGGGCACCGGCCGTGGATCGTCGTGGGTCGGGACCGGGGTCGAGGTGATCGGGGAGGCGTCGTCTCCCTGACGGTTGCGGACCCGGACATGTCGCAGACGGTTGGCGGCGTTGTGGGCCGCGATCTTGTAGACCTCGGCGAGCGTCGGGTAGTTGAACACCGCGTTCATGAAGTAGTCGAGTCCGCCGCCGAGCGTGATCACCGCCTGCCCGATGTGGATGAGTTCGGTCGCGTGGGTGCCGATGCAGTGCACGCCGAGGAGCTGGCGGGTCTCGCGGTGGAAGAGCATCTTGAACATGCCGGTGTCGTCGCCCATGATCTGGCCGCGGGCGGTCTCGCGGTAGCGGGCGACGCCGACCTCGTAGGGGACCTTCGCCTCGGTCAGGGTCTCCTCGGTCTCGCCGCACATCGAGATCTCGGGCACCGCGTAGATGCCGTACGGATAGACGCGGTCGAAGTCGGCGGCCTCG
>JAUIHC010000622.1 GCA_030432455.1 Phycisphaerae bacterium
GACCGGCCCCTGCCCGCGGCGTCCGGCCTTGACGGTGACCGTGGACGGGTCGAGGTCGCGGGCGAGACCGCGCCGGGCCGGATCGGCCAGCCACTCGATGATCGATGTCCGGATCGCCTCGAAGTCGAACCGACCTCGATCCGGAAAGGTCGCGCCGATCGTGTCGGCCCAGGCGAGCAGGCTCGCGCGGATCGCGTCGAGGTTCACCGGTCGCGCCGAGTCGAAGAACGCTCGGACCTCTTCGTCGAGGGCCGTGACGCTGCGGTCGTTCGCGCCGATCGCCGCGTCGAACGCCTGCCACTCGTTCATCCCGCGATTGAGACTGCGGAGAAAGGTGTTGAGTCGTCCTCGGTGTTCGCCGTCGTCGGCGAAGAGCAGGAAGTGGCAGATCGCCCACGCCTGCACATACTGGGCGAACCCCCGCATGTCGCCGTTGCGGACCCGAAGGTTCCAGGTGTCGTCGCTCCGGACGAACTCGCCGACGGGCACCCAGTTCCCGGTCTCGAAGAGCGCCCGCACGCGGGCGAGATCATCCTCGCCGATGCCGCCGATCGTGAACTGGTCGTCGAGGAACGCGCCGTGCTCGAAGACCTCGGCGAGCCCTTCGTCGAGCCAGGTCGGCATGTTCGGAATGAAGACGCTGCGGCTCGCATGCCACGCCTCGTGCTGGATGGTGCGCCATTCGAGTCCGCGGACGAAGAGCATCGTGCGGCGACCGCCGTAGGCGGCCATGCCCGCGGTGTTGCTGCCGTCGGCGCTGGCTTCGGTGCGAAGGATCGACAGGTAGTCGTTGCGGTCGTTCGCGTAGAACACTTCAAGACCGTCACTCGGCCGCCGCGTCGTCATGCCGTCGAAGACGAGCTCGATGGTCGAGAGCAGCCAGCGGGTCTTGTCGAAGGTCTCGCGGCTCTTCTCGGGCTCGATGTCCGAGACGATCCGAAGCTTCCCCTCCTGAATCCGCCACGCCCGCTGCTGAAACGCTCGTGACGAACCCACCGGATCCCGCACCGCCTCGCCGCCACGCTGGGCGAAGGCCGGGGTGCCCAACAACATGGAAGAAGCGGACACGAGCGTCAGGACGCGAAGAAGCCCAATGAACCAACTCCCCTCCGTGGCCCTCCGTGCCCCTTCGTGCTCTCCGTGGTGAAGAACCATCACGGCGTCCGCTTCTGAAACTGCTTGCGATACAGGTCGCGGATCACTTCCGCCTGTCGCGCCGTGAAGCCGTCACGCTTGCTGGCCGCCGCGGACTGATCGATGCGTTCGACCCAGTCCCGCTGGCTTTCGGTGAGCTTCGGCATCACCGTGTAGAGCGCCTCGATCATGTCCGTGATGTCGCGGGCACGGCCCGCGAGGGCCTCGGCGCGACGCTGCTCGACCTCCGCGTTGGCGGCATGCTTCTTCGCGGCGCGGTGCGCGTTCTCCTCGTGCAGGCGGTACCGGCGACGGTCGTCCTCACCGAGTCGGTTGAGCACCGCGTTGCGGTCGGGCCGGTCGAGTCCGTCGAGCCACGCGTAGCGGGCGGCGCGATCGGGCAGACTCTTGAGGTGTTCGATGAGGTCGTCGGTCGAGGGCATGGAATCGG
>JAUIHC010000111.1 GCA_030432455.1 Phycisphaerae bacterium
CGACCGTCGTGCCCAGAACCTCTTCCAGCAGAACAACATCTGCGGCACCGAGTGCGGCGGCGGCATCGGCGCCGGCTGCGAGCAGGGTCTCTGGAACCGGGCCATGGCCACCCGCTTCGGTCACGGCCAGGACGGCTACGGCGGCAACATCAGCTACGACACGCTCGTGAGCAGCGGCGTGCACATGTACACCACCGACGGCATCCGCGGTCGCGACTTCCTCGGCTCCGAGGGCTGATCGCAACTCGCACGATCGTTCCGATCGTTCAACGAGTCCCCCACCGCCCGGCGTCCTCGCGACGCCGGGTGGTGTCGTTTCCAACCCCTGACATCCTCGCTACCGTGCCTCGATGCTCGGAGAACGACTCGCCAACCGAATGCGACACCTCGCGAAGTGGGGCCGGAAGCAAGGGATCACCTGCTTCCGCCTCTACGAGCGGGATGTGCCCGAATACCCGGCGATCGTGGACTGGTACGCCGACGAGCAGGCCGCCGATCCCACCCGCGCGGGCGACGCGGTCGCGTGGTTCTTCCATCGGAAGAAGGACGACACGCTGGAGAAGGAGCTCGAACACCGACGCGACGCCGAGGCGGAGATCCTCGCCGGGCTGGACATTCCTCGGGATCGCCTGCATGTCAAGCATCGCGGACGCCAGACCTCGGGCGATGGCGAACGCGAGCAGTACGAACGCGTGGACAGCCGGGCCGCGACGAAGGTCGTCACCGAGCACGGACTCCGCTTCGAGGTGAACCTCTCCGACTATCTCGATGTCGGGCTCTTCCTCGACCACCGCCCCACCCGCTTCTCCGTGCAGCAACGGGCCGACGGCAAACGGGTCCTCAACCTCTTCTCCTACACCGGGGCCTTCAGCGTGCACGCCCGTGCCGGTGGTGCCGCGGCGACCACCACGGTGGACATGTCCCGAACCTACCTCGACTGGTACGAACGGAACCTCGATCTCAACGGCTTCGGACTCGACGCCGACCATCGCGTGGTCCACGCCGACTGCCTGCAATGGCTCGAAGCGGGTCCGGCGACCGAGGACGAGCGGTACGACATCGTGGTCTGCGACCCCCCCACCTTCTCCAACTCGAAGCGGATGAAGGCGGGGTCGTTCTCGATCGACCGCGACCATCCCGACCTGCTCCGCTGGATCGCCCGATTCGTGGCTCCCGGCGGCGAGGTGTTCTTCTCGACGAACTCCCGCAGCTTCGAGCTGGCCGACGGCGCCGTCCCCCGGGGATTCGGGGTCCGAGAAATCAGCAACCGGTCCGTGCCCGAGGACTTCCGGAACCGGAAGATCCACCGCTGCTGGCGGCTGGCGGAGGGGTGGGTCGATCGCCGATCCCGTCCAACCGGACACGGTGGCCCCGTTTCGAGCGATTCGACGATGCCTCGCCCCTCCGACGACCGATAGACTCCGGTCGTGGATTCCACCGTCACCAGACTGCTGGCCGTCGTTCTCCTGCTGACGCAGGGCGTGGTCGCCATGGCGGCCGGACGGACGATCCACCTTCCGGGCGCGTCGTGCGAGCACCATGACGGGCAGACCGAGCAGACCGTCCACGAGGCGGGCTGCGACGCCTCGTGTGGCGGACACGGCCATGATCTTCATGATCTTCATGGTCATCACGGTCACACGGCCCACGCCGCCCGCCACCATCACCATCACCACCACGACTCGGCGGGCTCCACTCGGGAACCTGCGTCCACGACGGCGGCCGTCCACTCCGACTGCGGATGCCACGTGCATCTTCCGGTCCCCGATCGCACCGAACGCCTGCAGCCGTCGGTCACGATCGACGTGCCGGCGCCCGACCGCCGCCGGGTGACGGTCACGCCCGTCGCCGCCCACGCCACCGCCGTCCGGCGGATGATCGTCGGCGCCGCAGCGGAGGCGTGGCTCGACTCGGATCAGGTTCGGGCCCGCGCGGTGACGAGCCTCCGCGTCTAGGCAGGTTCCCTGCGCCGACATCACGGCGCACCGATCCTCCAGACCCACAACCAGACCACACCGAACACCGGAACGTCGCCACCGCGACCCCCCGGAGATCGTCATGACCGCATGTGTCCACCGCCCGTCGGACGGCCGGAGCCGAGCCGCGATGCTCGTTCCCGCCATCCTCGCCGGGATCACCGCGAGCGCCGGGCTCACCGCCTGTCGCACCTACGAACCACGACCGATCGACCTCGATCGGGTCGAGCGGGTGTTCCGCGACCGCACGATCCCCCCCGATCCGACGACCGACGGCTCGGATGCCGCCGTCCGCCTGAGCCTCGACCCCACGACCGCGGAGCACACGGCACTGCTGCTGAACGCGGATCTCCGTGACGCGCGAGCCCGGGCAGGCGTGGCCGAGGCGACCGCCCTGCATGCCGGACTCTGGCCCGATCCCGTGATCGGCCTGCAGTTCACCCGGATCCTCGAGTCGGTCGCGAGCCCGAACGAGCTCTTCGGCACGCTCGGGTTCACCCTTCCGATCTCCGGACGACTGGAGGCCGAGAAGACGCGACTCGGCCGCACCCACGCCGCCGCCCTCGTCGAGGTCGCGAACCTCGAATGGCGGACCCGCCTGGACGTCCGCGACGCATGGTCCCGATGGCGGGCCACGACCGTCGAACGGGACGCGACCGCGGCGTTCATCGCCGCCCTCGACGAACTGCTTGCGATCGTGGCGTCGCTGGAGACCTCCGGCGACCTCTCGCGGGTCGAGGCGCGGCTCTTCCGACTCGCCCGCACCGACGCGGCGTTGTCGCAGCTGGATCTGGACGCCCGAGTCGTGGCCGACCGTCTCGCGATCCTCGACCTGATCGGACTGCCGCCGGACGCGAGGATCGAGCTCGATCCCGACGCACCGATCCAACCGGGGCCCACCGAGGACGAGGCTCCCCCGACCTCCGAACGCTTCCCCGCGGTCCGACTCGCGCTCGCCCGGTACGAGGTGGCGGAGGCGGCGCTGGATCAGGCGATCCGTGCCCAGCTTCCCGACCTCGGCGTGCTGCCCGGCTACGGCACTCAGGACGGCAGCCGCCAGTTCACCCTCGGCCTCTCGATTCCGATTCCGATCCTGAACGGGAATCGCCAGGCGATCGAGACCGCCGCGGCGGCTCGCGAGGCCTCCGCCGTCGCGGTGACCCGCTCGGTGGAGCGAACGCTCGCCGCCATCGAGCGCGCCCGGGTCCGGATCACCCGGGCGACCCGGCGACGGGAACTCATAGAAACCGACCTCGTCCCGCTGCTGGAACTCCAGTTCGAGGAGACCCGCACGCTCGCGCGGCTCGGGCAGGTCGACACCCTCGTCCTGCTCGATGGTCTCGAGCGCCGCCGCGAGGCGATGATCGCGACCGCCCGCGCCGACCTCGATCTTCAGCTGGCCCGCCGGTCGCTGGCCGACCTCGTCGGTCCCACCCCCGCGGACGCCCCTGCCATCGCCCCCCTCCGCCCCGACGCCTCGATCGGAGACGCCCCGTGACGTCGATCCGCCGCCTGTCCCTCGCCCTGTTCATCGCCGCCTCGTCGATCGCCGTCCCCGGATGCGACCGAACCGATTCGACGCCCCCCGCGTCGGACGCGGGCGACGCCGCCCCGATCACCAACCGGGTGCCGATTCCCGCCACCGTGCGACGCAACCTCGGCATCGAGTTCGCCCGCGTCGAGTCCCGGGTCGTCGAGCAATCCCTCCGTGTGCCCGGCCGGTTCGAACTGATGCCGACCGCGATCCGCGAGCATCAGGCTCCGGTGGATGGTCGCGTCGAACTCCTCGTCGATCAGTTCGACGCCGTGACGCCGGGCACCCCGCTGTACCGGATCTCGGGTGGCGGCTGGATCGACCTCCGCGAGCGGCTGTCCACGGCGCGGGCACGGCTGGACTCGATGGATCCGATCCGCGAGGCGCACCGCGTGCACGAGGAAAGCCTCACCGAGAAGGTCGCGCTCTGGAAGGATCGCCTCGAACAGCTGGAATCGCTGCGGGGTGCCGGAGGCGGCAACGCTGCGGCGACCACCGAGGCCCGGGCCACGCTGAACGCCACGCAGGCGCAGCTGGCCGAGGTCATGGAGAAGGACGCCGAACTCGCCGCGAACGAGCGGGTGCTCACGAGCGAGGTCGAGGCGATCGAGGCTCGGATCCGCGCGATCCGCGGTGCGAACCCCTGTGCAGACGACGGCGATTCGAGTGCGAACGCCGTCGTGATCTGCGCCTCGACCACCGGCGTCGTCGATCGACTCGACGCGACGCCGGGCGAGCATCTGGAGGAGGGTGATGCGATCCTCACGCTCGTCCAGCCGGATCGCCTGCGGGTCCGAGCCCGCGTGCTCCAATCCGATCTCCCGCTGCTTCGAGACGGCATGAACGCCCGCATCGCGGCGCCGACCGCGGCCGCGGCCCCGACGCTCGCGGCGATGGAGGCGACGGTGCGACTCTCGCCGGTCGCCGACGGCGACGGACGCACGATCGACGTCATCGCGCTCCCGGCGGACCTGGCGGACTGGGCGAGACCCGGCGTCGCGGTCGCCCTCGAGATCGTGCTCGCCGGCGGCCGCGAGGCGCTCGCGATTCCCACCCGGGCCGTCCTCGACGACGGTGGCGTGCCGATCGTGTTCCGCCGCGATCCATCCGACCCGAACACCGTGATCCGGATCGAGGGCGACCTCGGCCGCGACGACGGGCGCTGGGTCGAGATCCTCAGCGGCGTCGCGGCGGGCGACGAGGTCGTGGTCGCGGGCAACTACCAGCTGCTGCTGGCGACCAGCGACTCGATGCCCAAGGGCGGCCACTTCCACGCCGACGGCACATATCACGCGGAGGCGGACTGATGCTCTCGAGTCTGATCGAGCGATCGATCCGTCATGCCTCGCTGGTGGTGGTGGCGGCGGGCCTGCTGCTCGTGCTTGCGGGCGTCAAGCTTCGCGAGATGCCGGTGGACGTCTTCCCGGAGCTGAACGCGCCGACGGTCGTGGTGATGTCCGAAGCGGGCGGACTCTCGGCCGACGAGGTCGAGTCGTTCGTCACCTTTCCGATCGAGTCGGCCGTCAACGGTCTGCCGGGAACCCGCCGCGTGCGATCGGCCAGCGCCACGAGCCTCTCGATCGTCTGGGTCGAGTTCGACTGGAGCACGGACCTCATGCGGGCCCGGCAGCTCGTCGCCGAGCGACTCGACACGGTGCGGGAACGCCTTCCCCGTGACGTGCACGCCGAGATCGCCCCGACCACGAGCATCACCGGCGAGGTGATGCTCGTGAGCCTGTCCTCGCCCGATGGCAGCGTTCCGCCCATCGAGACCCGCGCCTTCGCCGAGTTCGATCTTCGCAACGCCCTCCTCGCGGTGCCGGGGGTCGCGCAGGTCGTGGCGATCGGCGGCGAGCTTCCCGAGTACCGGATCGACGTCGATCAGAACCGACTCGCGACCCTCGGACTCTCCATCGAGCAGGTCGTCGAGGCGGCCCGCGGTGCCCACAGCACCGCGAGCGCCGGCTACCTGCCCGACGTCGAGAACCGCGAGCTTCCGATCCGTCAGATGGCCCGGGTCCGCGGCGTGGACGACATCGCGGGCACTCTGGTCACCTTCCACGACGGCGCCCCGGTCACGATCGGCGATGTCGCGGACGTCCGGCTCGCCGCCGCGCCGAGCCGCGGAGCCGCGGGGGATCGGGGACTTCCCGCCGTCGTGGTGAGCGTGCAGAAGTCCCCGGGCACCAACACGCTCGAACTCACCGATCGACTCGACGAGACGCTCGACCGCATCGAGGCCACCCTCCCCGCGGGCCTGCGACTCAACCGCGAGCCGTTCCGAGCCGCCCGATTCATCGACCGCTCGGTGGACAATGTGGTGCGGATCCTCGTGGAGGCCTCGATCGTCGTGGCGGTGATCCTGCTGCTGTTCCTGGTGGACGCGCGGGCGACGATCGTGACCCTCACCGCCCTTCCCCTCTCGCTCGCGATGGCCCTGCTCGTGCTCTGGCTGTCGGGTCTCTCGGTGAACGTCATGACGCTCGGCGGTCTCGCGGTCGCGATCGGCGAGCTCGTGGACGACGCGATCATCGACGTCGAGAACGTGCTGCGTCGCCTGCGGGAGAACGCGACCCTCCCGGAGGACGCGAGGCGACCGGTTCCCGAGGTGATCCTTGCGGCGAGCAACGAGATCCGGTCATCGATGGTCTTCGCCACGATCATCATCTGCATGGTGTTCGTACCGCTGCTCTTCCTCGAAGGTCTCGAGGGCCGATTCTTCCGACCGCTCGGAATCGCCTACATCACCTCGATCCTCGCCTCGCTGGCCGTGGCCCTGACGGTGACCCCCGCCCTGTGTCGGCTTCTCTTCGCCCGGCGATTCGCCGCGGCGGCCAGAGGCGAGTTCGACCGCAACCATGGCGACGGTCCGCTCGTACGCTGGCTGAAGCGGCGATACCGGCCGCTTCTGGAGCGAACCATCGATCGGGCCCGGCTCCCGGTGCTCGGTGGCGCCGGCGTGCTCGCCGCCCTCGCCCTCCTGCTCGGCTCGACCTTCGGAAGCTCGTTCCTGCCCACATTCCAGGAAGGCACGTTCACGGTGTTCCTGATGGCCCCGCCGGGAACCTCGCTTCGGGAGAGCGATCGTCTTGGCCGCGGCGTCGAGACCCGGCTCTCGGAGATCGAGGGCGTGACGAGCGTGACCCGACGCACCGGACGAGCCGAACGCGACGAGCACGCCGAACCGGTCAGCTCCTCGGAGATCGAGGTGGTGATGGCTCCGGATGGCGACGCCAGACTCGTCCGTGCCGGCATCGACGAGGTCCTCGGGGCCATTCCCGGCGTGACGACCATGATCGGCCAGCCGATCGAGCATCGACTCTCGCACCTGCTCTCGGGGACGCCCGCCGCGATCGCGATCGACGTCTTCGGCGACGACCTCGCGGGACTCCGGGCGGTCGCCAAGCGGATCGAGACGGCGCTCAAGGACATCCCCGGCACCCGCGACGTCGCCGCGAACCGCGAGGTCATGGTGACGAGCCTTCCGATCCGGTACCGCGCTCAGGATCTCGCCGCGGTCGGGCTGACGCCCGTCCACGCCGCCGAACAGGTTCGGACCGCCCTTCACGGCGAGACGGTGGCGGAAGTCAATGAAGGCGTTCGGCGCATCGACATCGTGGTCAGACTCGCCGAGGACCAACGGGCCCGCACCGAGCAGATCGAGTCGCTCATGCTGCACGGCGAGGACGGCGGTCGGGTGCGGCTCACCGACGTCGCGGACCTCGGTCCGGAGCGGACCAGCAACCTCATCGCCCGTGAGAACGCCCGTCGCAAGGCCGTGATCTCGACCAACGTCGCGGAGGGCCACAATCTCGGCGACCTGGTCGAGCGGGTTCGGGCGGTGGTCGATCCGATCGTCGCGGACGCGGGATTCACGGTGCGCTATGGAGGCCAGTTCGAGGCCCAGCGATCGGCCGCCCGCACGATCACGATCATGGGCGGCATCGTGGCGATCGTGATGTTCATGCTCCTGCAGGCCTCGACCGGGCGGGCCCGCGTGGCCCTGCTGGTCATGCTCAACCTCCCGCTGGCCCTGATCGGCGGAGTCGTGGCGATCTATGTGGCCGAGTCGCCCTCGATCATCGGCAACACCCTCGCCCTGGCCGGTGTCGGCGGCCGGTACGTCGCCCCGGTGATCTCCATCGCGAGCCTGGTCGGATTCGTGACGCTCTTCGGCATCGCGGTTCGCAACGGGATCCTGCTGGTGAACCACTACGCGCACCTGCAGGACGCCGAGGGACGCGATCCTCGCTCGGCAATCGTCGAAGGATCGATGGAGCGACTCGCGCCGATCCTGATGACGGCCCTCACCGCCGCCCTCGGCCTCGTGCCCCTCGCCCTGTCGGGCGGGGAGCCGGGGAGCGAGCTGCTCGCCCCCCTGGCGATCGTCGTGCTCGGCGGCCTCGTGAGCTCGACGATCCTCAATCTTGTCGTCGTTCCGGCGGGATACGCCCTGGCGTTCAGGGTGTCCCGCGGTCTCGTACCATCCTCGTCCATCCCTCCTTCGGAGACCTCCGACCCATGACCGTTCGATCCTCCATTCACCGTCTGCTCGCCCTGATCGCGCTGATCACCTTCGTGTCGGGTCCGTTCGGGTGCGAGCCGGCCGCCGATCAGGCCGACCACGCCGATCACGATCACGACCATGCGGATCACGACCACGCGGATCACGACCACGATCACGACGAGGCCGCGATGACCGACGACCACGGGCACGGCGAGACCGTGCAACTCGGCAGCGTCGAGTTCGGCGGGTTCACGGCCCGAGCGTCGCGGGACGGCGAGGTCGCGGCGGGCGGCGAACTTCCGGTGGACGTCTGGATCGACGGCAACGGACCAATCGACGCGGTCCGATTCTGGGTCGGCACCGAGAGCGCGGCGGGCTCGATCAAGGGTCGAGCGGAACTCGAGG
>JAUIHC010000112.1 GCA_030432455.1 Phycisphaerae bacterium
ATTCCTACTCTCCACTTTCCACTCTCCACTCTCTGCCTGCTACCTCTCGACGTTCTTCTCGCTCGCCTTCATCGTGATCTCCAGTTCGACTTCCTTGCCGTCGCGGAGCACGATCATCTTCACCACATCGCCGGGCTTGTGGTTGCGGAGGCGTCCGACCATGTCCATGACGTCGATGAGATCCTCGCCGCCCCACGCCACGATGACGTCGCCTTCGAGAATGCCCCCGTCGGCCGCGCTCGTACCGGGACTCACACCCTCGACCTTGACGCCGAAGCTGTCTCCCCCGCCCATGCCGGGACGGATGCCCAGGCGGACCGGGGCGTAGCCGCGGTCGTTGGGGTCCGGTCCGGCCGGGGCCGCAGGTCGGGCCGCCACGTCACGAGGCTTGTCGCCGAACTGGAGCTTGTCGGGATCGCTCGCGAATCGCATCGCGATCGCCTCGACGAGGTCGATCACCTTCGCCGCGCCGCGCGGGTTGACGGTCCAGCCGTGGTCCCCGGGACGGTGGTAGACATCGTGGGTGCCGGTGAAGAAGAAGAGCACCGGAATGCCCGCGCCGTAGAAGCTCGCATGATCGCTCGGACCGCGACCGTTGGGATCGGCGACGATCTCCAGACCGCTCGCCTCGAAGTCGGGTGTGATGCGTTCGAGCATGTCCCACGCGCTGCGGACCCCGCCCACCGCGAGCGTGTCGCTGCGGAGTCGTCCGATCATGTCGAGATTGAGCATCGCGTTGATCGACCCTGCGGGCAGCGTCGGATGCTCGACGTAGTACCGGGAACCGTTGAGTCCCGATTCCTCGCCGGTGAAGGTCATGAAGAGCACCGATCGGAGATTCGCGTCGTCGCCCGCGTTCTCGTACGCCTCCGCGAGCAGTTTCGAGAGCAGGATGACGCCCGAGGTGCCGCTCGCATCGTCGTCGGCGCCGGGGTGCAGGCGACCGCGATTGCTCGGCATGGCCCCGAAGTCGCCGAAGCCGACGTGGTCGTAGTGACCGCCGATCACGATCCACTCGTCGGCAAGATCGCCGCGACCCGCGAGCACGCCGCCGATGTTCGCGGTGCGGTTCATCCCGCCGTCGATCGCGGTCGCCAGCGAGACCACCGCGTCGTCGCCGATCGGCACGACGCCGTGACCGCCCTCGTCGGCGCGGCGACGCCACGCCATGAGATCGCCGTCGGCCCCGGCCGCGACGAGCATCCGCTCCGCGACCTCGGGCACGACCTGGACCACCGGGATGTCGAGGCCGGGTCCGAAGCGACCGCTCGGGCCGTCCTCCAGACCGTCCTTGCCGAAGAGGGCGCCCGGCGGATTCACGAGCACGATGCCCGCGGCACCGCGGTCGGCGATCGCGGCCATCTTCTCGGGAATCGAGGCGTGCCGACTGAACCGCCGACTGCTGAAACGGCTGCGTCCCTCGTCGTCGAGCGGCTCGTAGCGGAAGACGACCGCGATGCGGCCGTCGAGCGACTCGTCGTCGTCACCGAAACTGCTGTAGCCGTCGGGACCGTCCTCGATCGCGTAGCCGACGAACGCGAGCGGGGCCGTCAGGTCGGCGGATCCGGCGTTGCCGAGCACCGCGAAGTCGCGGCCGGACTCCAGCTCGCGTCCCTCGATCGCCATCTCCGATCGCGTGATGCGGGGACGACCGCCGGGAAGCTCCATGAACTGCCGATACGAGGTCCAGTCGTCGCCCGCCCCGTCCGCGGCCGGGAACGCCGGATCGAGACCGTGTCGGCGGAACCAGTACTCGATGTACTCGGCGGCCCGCTCGATGCCGTCGCTGCCCGGAGCGCGTCCCTCGAACCACGGGTTCGACAGGGTCATGACATGCTGATACCACTCGCGGGCGACCGGGTCGAGGTCCTCGAAGATCTGCGCGATGTCCACGGTCGCGGCATCGACCGCCACCGCGTCGTTCTCGGGTTGGAACGAATACGGATCGACCCGTTCCTCGCGGATGGACTGCGCGGATGCGAGTCCGGCCAGCAGCAGCGATGCGAGACACGGAAGAACGACGAGGCGAGTTGATCGCATGAGGACTCCAACGGATGAGGCGGGGAAGGCGTTCATCGTACGCCTTCGGCGACAGCTCCCTCGGAAACGGGGGGGCGGAATCGCGACAGAGTCGGTCACGCTCCCCCCCTACTCCAACGGCACCACCATCCCGCCGAACGCCGCGTAGGTCACGCGATCGCGGCTGCCCGGGACCACGAGATCGAAGATGCCGCCGGGCCGCGGGCGATAGCCCGGGTGCGGTCCCGGACCCAGCGCCTCGATCAGCCGCGCCGCCTCGACCGCATCGGGCAGCGTGCCTCCGGTCGAGCGGGCGGCGGCGACGATCGCCTCCGCCGCCGGACGCGTGGCGTCGATCATCGCGGCCTCCCGATCGTCCCACACCGACTTCGCCGGATCGAACACCCGCCGGAACGACCAGATCTCGCGACCGTCCGGGGCGAAGACGAAGATCCCCGATCGCTTCTCATCGACGTCGGTGACGCGGGATCCGTCCGTGGGCACCAGCGGGATGCCGATCCGCCATCGGGCGATCGCTCCCGGGATCAGGGCCAACGGCTGCACCGAGAGCGACTCGGGCGGATCGCCGAACCGGCGGAGGCGGTCCGGGATGGTCTGCAGGATCCGATCCAGATCCTCGTCGCTCGGCGGTCGGGGGTCGGCCGGATCCAGAGTGACCACCACCCGATCGGCCAGCTCGTGGGCCAGCCGCCCGCCCGCGGGCCAGACATGGGTGTCGGCGGACTCGCGAACCGCCGATCGCATCGCCTCGAGCGCCCCCACCAGCCCCCCGATCCATGCCGCCAGCACCGTGAGCGAGAGCCCGGTCGCGATCACCGCCCCTCGCCGCGGCCGCTCGCCGAGACCGGCGAGCCCGAGGGCAAGGCCCGCGATCGCGGTGATCCCACCGCTCGGAATGCCCAGGATCGCCAGCCAGATGGCGGCCCGGGACCGTCGCTCCTGAAGGGACGGCGCCAACACCGCCGCCGGAGCGTTCGACTCGGACGCCGGGGTCGGGGATGACCCGTCGACTGGGGATGGGAGGGGCGATTCCGACATGGCGTCCTTCTATACTCGACGACTTGGCGCGTCACCTCGCCGACCGCCTCCCCGCCCTCCACCTCACCCCCCTCCGGACGCCCCGTCGCCATGGCCGAGACCTCCGCCCCCCGTCGCGCCGAGACCGCCTCTCCGCTCCGCCCGACCGACGACTTCGCGCGACGCCATCTCGGTCCCGATGCGACCGAGATCGCGACCATGCTCGGGACGATCGGCGTCGACTCGATCGAGACGCTCGTCGCCGAGGCGATCCCGTCCGCGATCCGCGCCGCCGAGCGACTCTCCCTCCGCGACGAGGTGGTGTTCCGCAGCGACGACACCCCGACCCCCGGTGAACGCTCGGCCCTGGCCGCGATCCGCGAACTCGCCGACCGCAACCAGGTCTGGCGCAGCTACATCGGCCTCGGCTACCACGGGACCATCACCCCGAGCGTGATCCAGCGGACGGTGCTTGAGAACCCGTGCTGGTACACGCAGTACACGCCGTATCAGGCCGAGATCGCCCAGGGCCGACTCGAGGCGCTCCTCAACTACCAGACGATGATCGCCGACCTCGCGGCGATGCCGATCGCGAACGCGTCGCTCCTCGACGAGGCGACCGCCGCCGCCGAGGCGGTGTCGATGTGCGCGGCGCAGACCTCGCGACGGTCGTTCTTCGTCGCCGACGACTGCCATCCGCAGACGATCGCGGTGATCGAGACCCGAGCGACCGGACTCGGGATCGAAGTGGTGGTCGGCGATCCGTCGGCCCTCGACCTCGAGTCGCGGGAGTTCGCCGGCGTGCTCGTGCAGTACCCCGCGACCGACGGTCGCATCGCCGACTTCTCGACCCTTGCCGATCAGGTGCACGCCGCGGGCGGCATGCTGGTCGTCGCCGCCGATCCGCTGTCCCTCACGCTGCTGAAGCCCCCCGGTGAATGGGGCGCGGACATCGTGATCGGCTCGACCCAGCGGTTCGGCGTGCCGATGGGCTACGGCGGTCCGCACGCCGCGTACATGGCGGTGCGGGAGAACCTCGTCCGTCGCATGCCCGGCCGTCTCATCGGGGTCAGCCGCGACGCCAACGGCGCCCCGGCGCTCCGCATGGCGATCCAGACCCGCGAGCAGCACATCCGTCGCGACCGCGCCACCAGCAACATCTGCACCGCCCAGGTCCTGCTGGCGATCATGGCCGGCTTCTACGGCGTCTACCACGGCCCCGAGGGTCTGCGCAACATCGCCCGCCGGGTGCGGGCGATGGCGTGCACGCTCGCCGAGGGACTGCGCCGCCGCGGCCACGTCGTGCACGAGGGCGCGTTCTTCGACACCGTGCGGGTGCGGCCCGCCGGCGGCACCGACGCGGTCAAGGCGCGGCTCGCCGAGAAGCGGATCAACGTCCGCGACTTCGGCGACGGCAGCCTCGGCATCACGCTCGATCAGACCGTGCTGGTCGAGGACCTCCGCGATCTCTGGTCGTGCTTCGGAGCCGGGGACGCCAATCCCGAGGCGGTGCTCGCCGAGGTGGATGTCGAGTTCCCCGCGTCGCTCGCCCGCACCAGCGAGTTCATGAACCATCCGGTCTTCCACCGGCATCGCACCGAGACGGGTCTCCTCCGCTACATCACCGAACTCCAGTCGAAGGACCTCTCGCTGGCGCATTCGATGATCCCGCTCGGCTCGTGCACCATGAAGCTCAACGCCGCGAGCGAGATGGCGCCGGTCACCTGGCCGGAGTTCGGCAACCTCCATCCGTTCGCCCCCCGCGAACAGGCCGAGGGGTACGAGGCGCTCTTCCGGAGCCTCGAGTCGTGGCTGTCCTCGGTCACCGGCTTCCCCGGCATCAGCCTGCAGCCCAACGCGGGCAGCCAGGGCGAGTACGCGGGACTCATGACGATCCGCGCCTACCACGAGCACCGCGGCGACTCGCGTCGCGACGCGTGCATCATCCCGGTGTCGGCGCACGGCACCAACCCCGCGAGCGCCGTCATCGCGGGCATGCGGGTGGTGCCGGTGACCTGCACCGACTCGGGCGACATCGACCTTGCGGACCTGCGGACGCAGATCGACGCCCACCGCGATCGTCTCGCCGCGATCATGATCACCTACCCGTCCACCCACGGCGTCTTCGAGGAGGAGGTCCGCGAGATCTGCGACCTCGTGCACGAGGCGGGCGGCCTGGTCTACATGGACGGCGCGAACATGAACGCCATGGTCGGACTCGTCCGGCCCGCCGAGATCGGCGCCGACGTCTGCCACCTCAACCTCCACAAGACCTTCTGCATCCCGCACGGCGGCGGCGGTCCGGGCATGGGCCCGATCGGCGTCACCGACGCGCTGCAGCCGTTCCTCCCGGGCCACCCGGTGCAGCGTCCGATCGACGCGGGCGAACATGCGATGGGTCCGGTCTCCGCGGCCCCCTACGGATCGCCGAGCATCCTGCCGATCCCGTGGATGTACATCGCGATGATGGGCGCGGACGGCCTCACCGAGGCGACCGAGATCGCGATCCTCAACGCCAACTACATGGCGACCCGGCTCGCCGGCCACTACGACATCCTCTACACCAACGACAAGGGTCGGTGCGCCCACGAGTTCATCGTGGACTGCCGCCCCTTCGACAAGTCGGCGGGCGTCAAGATCGACGACATCGCCAAGCGACTCGTGGACTTCGGCTTCCACGCCCCCACCATGAGCTGGCCGGTGCCCGGCACGCTCATGATCGAGCCGACCGAGAGCGAGTCGCAGGAGGAGCTCGATCGATTCTGCGACGCGATGATCGCGATCCGCGAGGAGATCCGCGCCATCGAGGACGGCCGCCTCGATCGCGAGGACAACCCCCTCAAGCACGCCCCCCACGCCCTCGCCGCGGTCACCGCCGACGAGTGGACCCACGCCTACTCCCGCGAACAGGCCGCCTGGCCCGCCCCGTGGCTCCGCGAACGCAAGTTCTGGCCCGCGGTCGGCCGCGTGGACAACCCGTACGGCGATCGAAACCTGGTCTGCTCGTGCGTGGGAATGGAAGGGTATGGGGAGGAGCAGTCGTCGTCGTCGTAGTGGTAGCGGTAGTTGCGGAGTGTGTTCTCTCCCTCTACCCCGCCAACGCCGACGCCATTCCCAGGAAGATCAGGAAGCTGATGCTGTCGGTCACCATCGTCAGGAAGATGGTGCTCGCGGTCGCGGGGTCGGCGCCGAGCCTTCTCATCAGCATCGGCAGTCCGGTTCCGGTGAAGGTGCCGACCGTGAGTGAACAGGTCATGCTCGCGGCGATGACCGCGCCCAGTCGCCAGGACGCCTCGCCGCTCGTCATCGAGAGCAGCGTCACCAGCAGCCCGACAAGCGCGCCCGCGATCGCGCCGTTGATGAGTCCGACCATCGACTCGCGCACGATCAGCCGCCCCGCGACCTTCGCGTTCACCTGATCGAGCACGATGCCCCGCAGCGTCACCGCGAGCGACTGCTGGCCTGCGTTGCCCGACTGGTTCGCGATGACCGGCATCAGCACCGCGAGAATCGCGATCTCGGCGATGAGTCCCTCGAACTGCAGGACCACCATCGCCCCCACCGCGCTGGTGACCAGGTTCACCACCAGCCAGGGGATGCGACCCCTGAGCTTGTCCGCGATGCTGGAGAACACCAGCTCCTCGCGGCCCGCACCCACCATGACCTGCGCGTCCTCGGTCCCTTCGGCGCGGATCGAGTCGATGACATCGTCCACCGTGACCACCCCGAGGAGATGCTGCCGCTCGTCCACCACGGGGAGCACCTGGTAGTCGTACTTCTCGAACTCGCGGGCCACCGCCTCGCGGTCGAGATCGGGCGGAATCGCGTCGACCTGCCGGTCGCAGATGTCCGCGACGCGGTCGCCCGACCGTGCGATCACCAGACGACGCAGACCGAGGATGCCGCTGAGGCGCCCCTGCGCGTCGATCACGAAGACGTGGTGCGTGTCGTCGTCGGCCTCGGCCTCGCGAATGACCTCGACCGCCTCCCGCACGGTGAGATGCTCCGCGACCTTGAGCACGTCGGGGTCCATCAGACCGCCCGCGGTCTCGGCGTCGAAGGCGAGAAGCGGCTCGACCACCGCCCGGTCGAGCGCGGGCATGTGGTGCAGGACGGTGCGGACGATCTCCTCGGGCGCGAGCTGGAGCAGGTCCACCGCATCGTCGGCGGGCATCGAGGCGACGATCCGCGAGGCGTACTCGGCGTCCTGCTCGACCAGATCCTCCAGCACACCGACCGCGAGCGGGGCCACCATGTGCGAGAGCGCATCGGCGGCGTTCTCGAGTCCCATCTCCTCGAGCACCTCGGCCGCCTCGCCCTCTTCGAGCGACTCGAGGGTGTCGGCGGCGTCGGCGGCGTCCTGCGCATCGACCGCGGAGGCGAGGGCCGGCACGTCGATCGAGTGCTCCAACAGCCGCGCGACCCGCACGTCCTCCGGACTGTCCTCGGCCGGATTCTCGATGACCGTCTCGCTCGGCGCGGACCGGGCGAGGTCGTCGTCGGGCTGATCGGGTCGGAGGCTCACGGGCGGATCCCGGGAAGTCGAGGGAGGAAGGGACGAGGAGGTCGCATCGGACACGGCGCGTGGCGACGCCGATCCGCGCCACACCCGAAACATCATCGCGGATTCCGGGCTCCCGCGGGATCCCGGTTTCGGCGAGACTCCCGAGCATGCCCGTGCACCAGATCGACGACCCGCTCGACCCCCGCCTGGACGACTTCCGCGACATCCGCGACCGCGACGCCCGCGGTCCGGACGGTCGGCCGGGCGTGTTCATCGGCGAGCAGGGACTGGTCGTCGAGCGGATGCTGGCCCGGCCCGGAATCATCCGCCGCATCCTGGTCTCCGAGCATCGTCGATCGTGGCTCGAGAACGCCCTCGCGGCCGCGGGCGGTCCCGAGGTCGAGGCCCTCGTCGCCCCGAAGTCGATCCTGCAGGCGATCGTCGGCTTCGAGATCCACCGCGGGATCGTCGCCAGCGGCGACCGACGACCCTTCGACGACCGCACGATCGACGAGATCATGCCACCGTCCGATCGCCCCGCGACCGTGCTGGTCTGCGAGTCGATCCGCAACATCGACAACATCGGCGCTCTCTTCCGCGTCGCCGCCGCGTTCGGCGTGGACGCGGTCGTGCTGTCGCCGGACTGCCACGATCCGCTCTACCGCAAGAGTCTGCGGGTCTCGATCGGACACGCGCTCTCGATTCCGTTCGCACGAAGCCGCGACTGGCCCGCGGATCTCGAAGCGCTCGGCGCCCGTCACGGGCTGCTTCGAATCGGCGCGAGCGTCGGTGACGGCTCGATCCTCGCCGATGCGGTGCCCGACGACGATCGCCGCCGC
>JAUIHC010000623.1 GCA_030432455.1 Phycisphaerae bacterium
GCGGCGCACCAGCCGCTCGCGCATCCCGAACTCCGCGCTGCGGCGGGCGGGGCGGACACCTTCGACGAACCCGATCCGTGGCGATGCTCGATCGAGGAGGTCGCCGCCGCGATGGACCCGGCGGTCGATCTGGCGATGCGCCGACTGACCGGCGAGCGACCGCCGTCCGGGAGCACGCCGTGAGCGGAGGACTTGGCGGTCGGATCGCGACGGCGTTCTTCGGCCTGCTGCTGGCGATGCTTCTCGGGCCGCCGATCGCGGGACTGGCGGTCGCCGTCTCGGAGCTCGTGCGGGGCGGGGCCGAGTCGCCCGCGACCCTCGGGTATCGCGGGTGGAGCGCGGGGTGGACGACGGTCGCCTGGGCGATCGGGGTCGGACTGGTCGCCTCGGCGTCGGGCCTCGCCCCGGGGCGGCGACTGGCCCGTCACGGTCGTGCCGTCGATGCGGTGCTCTGGTCGGTGCCGGTCCTGCTCGCGCCCGCGATCCTCTTCGACGCCTGGTGGCTCGAGGCGGGGCCCGACAGTCTCGTCGGCGCCTGGGCCGCCGACCGCGATTCCGTGCCGCTGCTCCGGGAGACGGTACTGGCCCTCGGGCTCCTGACCTGGGCCCTTCCGCTCGCGGTCTGGGCGCACGCGTCGATCGGCGACGATCCGTCCCGCTCGCTCCGCCTGATCGATTCTCCGATGGGGGCGCGTCGCATCGCGACCTGGTTCCGAATCGACGGTCCGCCGATCGGGCGGGTGGCGGTGCTGGTGGCGATCGTGATCGGGGGACTGACCGTGCCCTTCGATCTCGCGCAGGTCCGTTCGATCGGGTTCGAACTGCGGACGCTCGACACCCGAGGCGCGACGATGGGCACGCTCCTCCGCGCGGGATGGTGGTCCGTGCCGCTCGCGATCCTCGGGGCGACGATGCTCATGTGGCGACTGCGCGGCGACCGACGTTTCGGCGACCGGTCCCGGGCAATCGCCGAGCGTGATGCGGCCGGACGGTGGGGCGTGGCGATCGGAGTCGTACTGGTGGTCGCACCGCTGCTGCTGCTTCTTCGACGCGCCGGCGAGGTCGATCTCGCATCCGCGTGGCGGCTTCACGGGCCCGCCGCGATCGGCACGCTGGAGGTCGGCGTCGCGGGCGGACTGATCGGCGGGCTGGTCGCGTGCGGATGCGTGCTCCTGCGGGCAGGCGGACGCCGGAGCGGCGATCTCGCGCTGCTCGCCGTCGGTGGGTGCGCGGTCGTGTGCCTCCTGCCCGCGACGCTGGTGGCGGCCGGGGTCGAGTCGGTCTGGAACCGTCCGGTCACCACCGCGGTCTACGACGGTCCGGTCGCGATGATCCTCGCGGTCACCGGCCGGATCGTGGTGGTGCCCGCGATCCTCGGGTGCGTGCTCGTCCCCCGGGTCGGGGTCGTGGGGGGCGGCCCCTGCGAACTGGATGCGCCGCGGCGGTTCGCCGATCTCGTGACCGCCGGTCGGCCGACGCTCGTCCGGGCGGCACTCGCCGGCTCGCTCGCCGGCGCGGTGCTCGCCGCCGGGGAGATCCCGGTCACTGCGAGGCTGCAGCCACCCGGCTTCC
>JAUIHC010000624.1 GCA_030432455.1 Phycisphaerae bacterium
CGCGGCATGCGTGGTGGCGGGAGCGGCTGGGCGACGATCCGCAGCCCCTGCTCGACCGCGTGCTCGCCCGGGTCCGGGACCACGGGCCGACCCGCGGACGCGACCTCGAGGAGGAGAAGGCCGAGGACGGCGGCGGGCCCTGGTGGAACTGGCATCCCGGGAAGGCGGCGCTCGAGCATCTCTGGCGGACCGGGCATCTGGCAATCGCGCGACGCGAGGGTTTCGAGAAGGTCTACGACCTGAGCGAACGGGTGCATCCCGAGGCTCACGCCGCGGCAGCCCCCGACCACGCGACGCATCTCGAATGGGCGTGCCGCTCCGCGCTCGAGCGACTCGGGGTCGCGACCGCGTCCGAGGTCGCGGCGTTCTGGGCGTCGGTCCCGGTCACCGAGGCCCGCGGATGGTGCGATGCCGCGGTCACGCGGGGCGAACTCGAGGAGATCGAGTTCGACGATCTCGACGGCAAGCGACGCAAGGGCTACGCGACCGAGGCGTCGCGGCGTCTTGCTCGGACGGAGCCGTGGTCCGACGAGGTGCGACTGCTCTGTCCCTTCGACCCGGTCATCCGCGACCGGAACCGACTGCTCCGTCGATTCGGCTTCGACTACCGCTTCGAGGCGTTCACGCCCGCAGCGAAGCGGCAGTACGGCTACTTCGTGCTTCCGATCCTGCACGGCGAGCGGTTCATCGGCCGGATCGATCCGAAGTTCGACCGCGACGCGGGCGTGCTGCGGGTGCGAGGACCGTGGTGGGAGAAGGGCTGCGGCGGACGCGAGGACCGTCGACGACTGGATCGGGCACTCGACCGAATGGCGGGCTGGCTCGGGGCGGCGTCATGGACGATCGAGAAGTCCTGATCCCTCAGCGGCGCCGCGGCCGTCCGATCGCGATGCCGAGTCCGATCGCCGCCGGTCCGGCAACCAGCATCGCCAGCAGCACGCTCGCCGCACGCACCGTCTCGCCCGCCCGGGCGAGGTCGATGAGGATCCCCGCCAGGGACGAGTAGGTCGTGAAGGCACCGCAGATGCCGGTCGCGATGAACGCCCCGGCGATCGGATGATGATGACGAGCGCCGGGGAGATCCTCGATCGGGAGTTCGAGATCGAGCGCATCGGTCGCCCGCGGGTCGAGCCGGGCGAACGCGATGCCGAGGACGAACGAGCCGAGCAGATTGACGATCAGGAGCCAGACGATCGGCGAGCCGCCGAACTGCCCGACCGCGAGTTCGATGCCGACGCGGGCGCTCGCGCCGATCGCCCCGCCGCCCGCGACCAGCAGTGCGGCGATCGGAAGTCCGGCGCGAGGTCGCGCGTGTGACACAACATCACTCATGCGGCACCACCGAACATCGCGGTCGCGAACACGCCGCCGACCACGGCGAGCACCGCAAGCACGGGCGTACCACACAGGCAGATGCCCGCGTCGAGCCGACGACCGAACCCCCAGAGCAGCCAGGCGTCGAGCATCGCGGTCGAGAACGTCGTGAAGCCACCCAGAACGCCCGCGAGCAGGAAGGCGTGCACGCGGTCGTCGACGACGCAGCCGATCGCGACGCCCATCGCCAGACA
>JAUIHC010000625.1 GCA_030432455.1 Phycisphaerae bacterium
GCGGGCGAGGTGGCGGAGAGTCTCACCGGTGATCCGCGCCGGGCCCAGGCGGCGCTTCGTCGGTACGAGGAACACGCCGCGGCGTGGTTCGATCTTCGACGCGGCACCGCGATGGCGGCCCTCACGTCGATCACCGAGCACGCCGAGGAGCTCGGCCGTCTCTTCGAACTGGAGACCGGCGACGCCCCCGACGTCGACGCGCTGCTCGAGGAGGCCGACCGCCTCCGTCGCTCGATCCGGGTCGCCATTCCGGACGGCGACGAGGCTCCGGATCGCGATCCGATCACCGGTCTTCCCGATCGTTCGGTGTTTCAGCGGGATCTGCTTGCGGACTTCGACGCAGGGGGACCGCTCGGGGTGGTGCTGGTGGGCGTGGACGGCATGCGCGAACTCAACCGCGATGGTGGGCCGGGGTCGGGCGACGCCGCGCTCGCCCGAGCGTCCGAGGCCGTGGTGCGGGCGACGCGAGAGGCGTGCGGCGAACAGGCGAGCGTGCATCGCTTCGTCGGGGCCGAACTCGCGGTGATCGTTCGCGGCGCCGCCGTCGAGCGTTCCGGGTCGCTCGCCGAGCGACTGAGGGCCGCGGTCCGTCTGTCGCCGTTCAGCGACGACTCCCTCGGACTTCGAAGCCTCGGCGTCTCGGTCGGCGTGGCCTCCCGAACGGAGACCGACGGACCGGCGAGTCCCGACGAACTGCTCCGGGCCGCGATGATGGCCCTCAGCGAGGCCCGCCGCACCGGCGGCGATTCGATCGTCGCCTGGACCGACGGCGAACCGATGCCGATCGCGGCGTGATGTGGTTGACTAGGGAGACCACGGAGACCACGGAGACCACGGAGGACACGGAGCAGACACGGAGGGCCACGGAGAGAAGGCATGGGTGCAAGCGTGAACACGATGATGGGTGTCGATCAACCCAGCGTCGTCTTCAAGCGTGCACTTCCAAGAAATCCTCCGTGGCCCTCCGTGATCCTCCGTGTTCTCCGTGTTCTCCGTGGTGAACAAAACGCATCACCCTCCGCCGCGAACCGCGAGGAGATCGGTCATCGGGTGCGTGTCGAGGAACGACCGGACGTCGTCGAGGCCGACCGCGGCGATCTTCGCGATCTCGTCGTCGAGGGTCGAGTACGGAAGTCCGTAGGCCCAGCGGTTGCCGAGTCTGGTCATGCGACCCATCGGGCGTTCGCTCGCGAGCATCGCGGCGGTCTCGATCTTCGCGCGGCTGCGCAGGAGCGCGTCGTCGGTCACGGTGTCCACCACGCGGGCCATCTCCCGTCGGGCGATCGCCTCGACCTCCTCCGCCTTCTCCGGCGGACACACCAGGGTCGCGATGATCTCGCCGCACCCGTCGCGGGTGTCCAGATGCATCGACGCCTCCTCGGCGAGACCGGTCTCGACGAGTTCCCAGAAGAATGTCGATCCCTCGTGGTCACCAAGCGCCCGCATCGCCTGGGCGCCCGCGTACTTCGCCGGGTCGGCGATGCCGACGCCGGGCGTCATGAGCATGATGTAGCGCTGATGCGTCTCCGGGAGCTCGACCTCGAGCTCGCCGGCGGTGA
>JAUIHC010000626.1 GCA_030432455.1 Phycisphaerae bacterium
GATCGTCTCGACGCGTCGCGAACCGATGCGCCGCTGGTCAGGCCCGATGGTGCGATCGTGGTGGACACCGACGCCCTGTCGCTCGACGAGGTGGTGCAGCGGATGTTCGCGGTGGTGCGGTCGGTGATCGCCGGGACGGCCGTGGATCCCGACGCATGCTGAGATGGCTGGAGGTCGGGCGACGGGCGCCGGGACGACCGTTCCTGGCGGTCATCTGGTGGGATGTCTGCCGACTGCTCACGACGATCGTGATCCACGTCTGCTTCGGACTCAAGGTCTCGGGGCGGGAGCGGATCCCTCGGACCGGGCCGCTCCTCTATGTCTCGAATCATCAGTCGTTTCTCGACCCGATCATCAACGGCGCGGCGATCCACGATCGACCGTTTCGTCCCTTCGCCCGCGAGACGCTCTTCCGCGGCGTGTTCGGCACGCTGATCCGATCGCTGGGCGCCCTGCCCGTGGTCGGCGGCGGGGGCGACAAGGCGGTCATGCGGGCGGCCCTCTCGGAACTCGAGGCGGGCCGGTGCGTGCTCGTCTATCCCGAAGGAACCCGCACCGCCGACGGCGGGCTCGCGCCGTTCAAGAGCGGCATCGCGCTGCTGCTTCGACGGTCCAACGCCACCATCGTGCCGATGGGCATCGAGGGCGCCTACGACGCGTGGCCGCGGCAGGCGTCGCGGCCACGGTGGCGGCGTCGGGTCGAGCTCGAGGTCGGGGAGCCGATCGAGGTCGAGTCGCTCCTCGCCGACGGCGTCCCCGAGGCGATGCGGCGACTCGAACGCGAGGTGGACACGCTGCGCCGCCGCTGCCGGGAACGCCTGCGGGCCCGCTGCGGTCCGGGGTATCCGGCTCCGGGCGTCGGCGACGGTCCGACGCCGGTGCGGGAGTCGTCGGAGGGCGACGGGTGAGCGGGACTCGACGACTCGATCCGCGGGAGGCCGCGGCCCGGGTGGCGGCGACGCTCCGTGACGCCGGGCACGAGACGTACTTCGCGGGGGGCTGCGTGCGCGACCACCTGCTCGGACTCGAACCCTCCGACATCGATGTCGCGACCGCGGCCGTCCCCGACGAGGTGGCGACCATCTTTCCGAAGGCCCGCGGAGTCGGGGCCCACTTCGGCGTGATGCTGGTGCCCTCCGGGGGGCGGATGATCGAGGTGGCGACCTTCCGGTCCGACGGGGCGTACCACGACGGTCGGCGTCCGGTGGAGGTCTCCTTCGGCTCCGCCGAAGCCGACGCCCGTCGTCGGGACTTCACGATCAACGGACTCTTCGAGGATCCTCGCTCGGGCCGGATCATCGACTTCGTCGGCGGCCGAGACGATCTTCAGGCCCGCATCCTGCGGGCGATCGGCGACCCGGAGGCCCGCTTCGAGGAGGACCGGCTCCGGATGCTTCGGGCGGTCCGCTTCGCCGCCCGCTTCGAACTGGCGATCGATCCCGGGACCGCCGCCGCGATCGCGTCCCGGGCGGACCGGCTCGGTGCCGTCAGTCGCGAGCGGGTCGGGCACGAGCTCCGACGGATGCTCGACCACCCCGGACGAGCGACCGCCACGGCC
>JAUIHC010000627.1 GCA_030432455.1 Phycisphaerae bacterium
TCGGGACTGTCCTCGCGAATCCACTGGTACTGCTGGGCCTGACTGCACAGGAAGCGGAAGTCCGGCCACGACTCCATGATGCGATCGACGGTCGCGAAGGTGCGGAGGCACTTGCGGCGGGTCTCGGCGAGCGGCCAGAGCCACGCGGTGTCGATGTGGGCGTGCCCGACCGCGACGCAGGTGGTGCCGGTGTCGCTCGCGTCGCCGAGCAGCAGGGCGTCGAGCTCGCCCTGCAGGTCGTCGAGGGTTGGCCGCGGATCGTGGGCGGGAATCCGGCCGAGGATCGACCGCATCCCGATCTCCATCGCCTTGGCCCGCGGGCTGTCGGCGGGAATCGAGAGGAGCGTTCGCCGCGCGAGGTCCCACGCCTCGACGAAGCGCCACGCGGTCTCGTCGAAGGCCACGAGTTCGGCGGCGGCGAGTCGGCCGGGATTCCGTTCCCGCCAGCGGGCGTGCAGTTCAGGGTGATCCCACCAGAACGTCGAGATGCCGAGCGGCATGTTGCAGGCAGCCTCGATCAGGATGTCCACCGACTCACCCGCGGTCGCGTCGTCGAACCACGGCGAGCGATCGCGGTTGAAGTCGAAACCATGCCACGGCGCGCCATCTCGCCACGCGAGCGCCTCGGTGCCCGAATCGAAGCGAAGATCGACGCGACGCCCCGCCAGCGACATCGGCACCTCGCCGCGCAACCGGAACCACGCGGTGCTCCAGACGGGTCCCCACCGCCAGCCGATCTCGACCGGCGTGAACGCGTCATCAGGAAGCGCGGTCACCTCGCCAAGCGAGGGGCGACCCTCGAACGACGCAACACTGACGGCAAGCGGAACATGCATCGGCGTCGCGAGGGGGCGAAGCACCTCGTCGGCGAAGGTCTCGAAGCGAAGGGCGGCATAGTCGAGGTCGGGGAGCATGGGGGATGGGGGGATGGAGGATGGGGATGGAGGGATGGAGGATGACGGCGCCGCCGAAGAACGCCAGCAGGACGGCCACGCCGAGACCCGCCGCGAAGAAGGTCCATTCTCGCGTGGGGTCGCCGGCCACGAGCACCGCGGACGCCGGATCATCGGGATCGACGCGGATCGTGACCGTCTGCCCCGGCACCGACTCGTGGATCGTGCGTGACCAGCCCGCGGCGTTCTCGACCGTCACCGAAGCCGCGGTCAGCGTGGTCGAGGTGTGCGTGATGCCGTCCCGCGTCCATCGATACCGCACCCGGGGCACCGCCCCGCCCGGCACCCGCTCGAAGACCGACTCCTCGATGGTCGCCTCGACCGGGATCCACGCCGCGGTCGCGACGCGTTCCGCCGCCTGCATCCCCGCGATCACCGTCCAGACGACGGCGAAGAGCATTGGGACCGCCACGAAGATCGCCCCGACGATCATCAGGCACCCACCGAAGTTCCGCATGCCGATGCGATCGATCTCGATGTTCGGTCGCTGGAGCGACGCCTTCTTCCGCAACGCGAACCCGGGAAGCACGACGAACATCGCGCCGAGCACCGCCATCACTCCGGGTGCGAACCACGCCCCCCATGGCGTCCCCTGTGGCCGCA
>JAUIHC010000113.1 GCA_030432455.1 Phycisphaerae bacterium
ATGAAGAAGGGCTCCCCCCCGCGTTCCAGATGCCATCCGTCCTCGTCCTGCACCACGCTGACGGGAATGGGGCCGTCCGCGAGGGCCGTGGGGCCGAGAAGGATCGCGAGAAGGGCGGCCGTCAGGACGAGCACGAGGGGGCGGAAGGACCGGTGCATGGGGACTCCTGAGAAGAACGACCCTGCAGAGATAGTGAATCGAATCCACGAAGTCAAGACACCGAACTCGGAACCCGTATTCGGCGTTGTGGGTCCCGCCCGGTTTGACTGTTTTTTTATGGCTTCGGCGGGGTTCACCCCCTACATTTGGCGGGTCCGTCGGGACTCCGGTCCTATGCGGGCGCCCCGTGATTCCATCCACCTCGAAGATCGGAGATACCCCGGTGAAGTACGCATCGATCGCGGCCGCGTTGCTGATGGCGGCGCCCGGCCTCGCGCTGGCTCAGGACGGCCCCAATCTGGTCCCGAACGGGAGTTTCGAGAACGGACTCGGCGACTGGGGCACCTTCGGCAACGCCTTTCAGAACAACGAGTACGCCTCCGACGGCTTCTTCAGCCTGAAGATGTTCGGCTGCTTCTGCAGCGAGTTCAACGCGGCCGGCGGCGTGTCCACCGGCTTCCCCGCCTCGAGCGGTCAGGTCTACCGCGTGACCGCCGACGTGCTCACGCCGGGGTTCGACTCGATCATCGGCACCAGCAACTGGGCCGGGATCAAGATCGAGTTCCGCAACGCGGCGGGAACCCCGATCGGTCTCGCCGAGCAGCGTGTGATCGTCGGTGCCGATGCGACCGAGGAGGTCGACGTCTTCCAGATGGGCGACTTCCTGTGCGAGGCCCCGTTCGGCACCACCACGGCGGTCGCCGTGCCGGTGTTCCTGCAGGCGGATCCGAGCGAAGGCGGTTCGGTCTTCCTCGACCACATCGTCGTGGCCGAGAGCGCCCGCGACGCGGTCAACCCGATCATCAACGGCGGCTTCGACCTCGGTGTCGACTACAGCTACCAGGTGCTCGGCTTCAACGGCTGGACCGAGCAGTACGGCAATGTCTTCTTCGACGACAGCCTGTACAAGAGCCCGCCGTTCTCGGCCGGCATGTTCGGCACCTTCCCCGACTACGACGGTGACGGCCAGTGCGATCCGGGCGGTGTCTCGGGTCTGAACCAGCTCATTCCCGGCATCGCCGAGGGTGATGTGGTCACGCTCGACATGTCGGCGATCACCCCCGGCTTCGACTCGATCATCGGGACTGCCAACCAGGTCCTCCAGAAGATCGAGTTCCTCGGCACCAACCCCAACCTCCCGCTCGACTTCGTGGCGGGCGTGGTGCTCGACGGCACCACCGATGCCGCGGATCAGTGGTACGACGGCCGGATCACCGGCGTGGCGCCCGAGGGCACGCTCGGCATCCGGATCGTGGCTCAGATCGTGCAGCCCGACTGCGGCGGCGGCTCCGTCCGCATCGACGATGTGGTGGTCACCATCGGCGGTGAGCCCCCGGCCTCGTCCTGCACGGGCGACTTCAACGACGACGACGTGGTGAACGGCGCCGACTTCGGCTCGCTGCTCGCGGCCTGGGGCGCGTGCGCCGCCTGCCCCGAGGATCTCAACGACGACGGCTTCGTGAACGGTGCCGACATCGGTGCGCTGCTTGCCGCCTGGGGCGAGTGCCCCGACGACAACGGCGGCGGTGGTGGCGGTGGCGGCGGCGGTGACAACTGCGGCGAGGTCCACCCCGAGCCCGGCTGCACGGATCCGAAGTGCCAGAAGATCGTCTGTGCCCTCGACCCGGTCTGCTGCGAGATCACCTGGGACGAGATCTGCGTCCAGCTTGCGACCAACAACTGCCCGTGACCATCCATCACGAGCGTGAACGATGGCGCCCGTTCCCGGCTTCGGCCGGGAACGGGCGTCGCGTTCTCGCCGCCACGCTGATGCTCGTGGTCGGGCTCGTCGCATCGACGGCGGCCGCCATGGCCCCGGGTGAAGGCGATGACGTCGGGTGCCTGCCCGACAACCCGAGTTTCGAGATCGGCCCCGGGCTCGAGGGGAACCCCGTCTCCGGGTGGACCGTGTCCGGAAACGGGGGGCTCGGTGCGGGGCTCGTCTCGCACGGAACCCGCGCTGCGTGGCTCTTCGGGCCGTTCGACGGCACCGCGAACAGTTCGCGGCTGCGGTGTCTCGCGGTGTGCTTCCCGGGGTGGCGGCATCGGCTCTCGATCGACGTCGGTCATCGCAGCGACGACCCGCTGGTCGGCTCGGCCCGGGCGTTCTTCACCATTCGCTGGCGGGCCAACACCGGGGTGGTGATCGCAGAGCAGTCCGTGGTGCTGCTCAACGCGCTCGATGCCACGGATCGCATGCACACCATCGAGGCGGAACTCGGCTCGGCGCCGGGCGGGACGGCGTCGATGGAGATCGAACTCTCGTTCCGGCAGACGGCGGCGCAGGAGACCGGCCGGGCGTGGTTCGACGCGTTCCGTCTCGATCGCGTGAACCCGGCGGTGAATCAGTGGGGCGATTTCGGGGCGGGACGCCTCGACTTCGCGGGTCGCACCTGGCGGGTCAAGAACACCTTCCAGGGGCCGGGGCCGAACCAGTTCTCCGATGCGGCCGCCAACGCCCGCGTGCTGAGCGACGGCACACTCCTGCTGGGCATCGATCAGGTCGGCGGCGGCTGGCGGTGTGCCGAGGTCGTGGTCGAGGATGTCCTCGGCTATGGCCGATACCGGTTCGTCACCCGCGGGCGGGTCGATCGCCTCGATCCGAACATCGTCTTCGGGTTGTTCCTCTGGGAATACGTCGCGTGCTACGCCTCGGATGTCATGTGGTGGAATCCGCCGAGCGAGTTCGACATCGAGTTCAGTCGCTGGGGTGATCCGAACGCCTGGCCCGGTCAGTTCGTGGCCCAGCCGTTCGACTGGCCTGGCAACCTCAGCCGCTTCGACATCCCCGATGTTCCCGAGGCGATCCGGATCACCAGCGAGTTCGACTGGACCCCGAACGCGATGATCTGCCGGGCGTGGATCGGTGATGCGCCGGAGCCGACTCGCGGGACGCTCCTGCACGAGTGGATCTACACCGGACCCCATCTCCCACGCCCGGGTGACGCCCGCATCCACCTGAACCTGTGGCTCAAGGATGGGTCGCCGCCGCAGGACGGGCAGCCTGCGAGCGTCATCGTCGAGGATTTCATGTTCACGCCGATCGACCCGCCGGTCTCCGTGTGTCCCGCGGATCTCACCGACAACGGCGTCGTGGACGGCGGGGACCTCGGACTGCTCCTCGGGGACTGGGGGCAGGGCGCCGGGAGTCCGGCGGATCTCGATGGGAACGGTCTGGTCGATGGTGGCGACCTCGGACTCATGCTCGGTGCGTGGGGCGTCTGTCCGAAGGGCTGAGCCGGTCTCGGGTGTCGCTCAATCCGGTTGGCAGCATGGCTCGCGGTTGGTCCCGCAGGCGGCGCATTGTCCGTGTCCATGCACATGCACGACCGGGGCGTCGGCGCCGCACCACGGACATCGCGCATCGCACTCTGCGGATGGGCGCGTCGACTCGTTGGGTGTCCCCGTGTCGGCGGAGCGAGGCGCGGACGTCACGGAAGCCCGCCTTCGAAGAAGTACAACAGGGTTCCCGCCACCGTGATGATGATCGCCGGGACGACCGACGCGCGGATCGCCAGCGCCGTCCATGACCAGCGATCGATCCAGGTCGGTGGTTCCGGCCAGCGACGTCCCGTGGCACCGCACTCCGGACAGGCGTGCGATTCCGGGACACCATCCACGCAGTGGCCGCAGGCGCCGCAGAACTCGTTCCCGACCAGCGGCGCGGGTCGCGGGAGCGAGATGCGTTGCAGCACCAGAAGCCCGGTCGCGCCGGTGAGGAGGATCAGGTTCAAGAACAAGCCTTGGACGATCACGATCAGGAAGGTCCCGATCGGTCCCATGAGGTCGAGGGCGGCGTTCATGGCCTGCGACTGTTCCGGCGACTCGTCGAACCCCGGCCGCTGGAATCCGATCTCCTGGACGAGACTCATCGCGAACGAGCCGGGAACGCCGTCGAAGACCATGACGAACGGCCAGGCGAGCGACATCACGAGCCGGACCGAGTAGACCCAGGTCAGGGTGCGTCGGACGAACGGACTTCGATTCCATCGCCGGAAGAAACCCGACCACGAGATGAGCACGAGTCCGATCGCGAAGGTCGCGACGCCCGCGAGCATCCCGAGCATGCTGAAGCCGCCGGCCGCCAGCGCGAAACTCGGGGCGGCGCCGGAAAGGCACACCGAGACGGCGACGATCGCGCGGCGGAGGCGACCCTCCCAGGTCAGGGGCGGCAGCGGGCGTCGCTGCGTCGACTCCGGAATCGGTGGGGCCGGCGGTCGGGGCGACGTCGGCGGGGTGGCGGCGAACTCGTTCACGCGAGGATTCTCGAGACGACCTTGGCGGGCATGACGCCGGTGAGTCTGGTGTCGAGCCCCTGATAGCGGACGCTCAGCCGCTCGTGGTCGAGTCCGAGCAGATGCAGCATCGTCGCGTGCAGATCGCGCACGTGGACGATGTCCTCGATCGCGTGGTAGCCCAGCTCGTCGGTGGCGCCGTGCGTGACGCCGCCCTTCACGCCGCCCCCGGCGAGGAACATCGAGAATCCCTTGATGTGGTGGTCGCGTCCGGGGTCGGGCCCGTCGCCCTGCGACATGGGGGTGCGGCCGAACTCGCCGCCCCAGACGACCAGCGTGTCCTCCAGCATGCCTCGCTGCTTGAGATCCTGCAGAAGCGCCGCGGTCGGGCGATCGCAGTGCGAGCAGCAGACGTCCATGTACTGCTTGAGACCGCCATGGTGATCCCAGCCGCGGTGATAGAGCTGGATGAACCGCACGCCGCGCTCGGCGAGTCGTCGGGCGAGCAGGCAGTTGCTCGCGAACGACCCGTCGCCCGGGGTGGCGCCGTACATCTCGAGCGTCTCCTTCGACTCGTCGGAGACATCCATGAGCTCGGGGATCGACGCCTGCATCCGGAACGCGAGTTCGTGCTGGGCGATGCGGGACTCGATCTCGGCATCGTGGACCTGCTCGTGTCGCAGGCGGTTCAGGTCGCGCACCGCGTTCACCAGGTGCGACTGGCAGTCCGTGGTGATGCCCGGCGGGTTCTCGACGTAGTGGACCGGCTCGCCCTGCCCCTGGAACTCGACGCCCTGAAGACGACTCGGCAGGAAGCCGCTCGACCACTGGCGGGCCGCGATCGGCTGGGGGTTGCGGCCGCCGACGCTCGTGAGCACCACGAAGCCCGGCAGATCCTCGTTGACCGAACCGAGTCCGTAGTTGATCCAACTGCCCATGCTCGGTCGTCCCGGCACGATCGTGCCGGTGTTCATGAAGGTGTGCGCGGGATCGTGGTTGATCTGCTCGGTCACCATCGAGCGGACGATGGCGATGTCGTCGGCGCAGGTCGCGATGTGCGGCAGATACTCGCTGATCCACTGCCCGCTCTCGCCGTGCTGCCGGAAGCCCGCCCGGCTGCCGAGGCAGGTGAGCGGCTTGCCCTGCAACTGCGCGATCGGAAGTCCCTTGGTGAACGACTCGGGCATCGGCTGCCCGTCGAGCTCGGCGAGTCGGGGCTTCGGATCGAAGGTCTCCAGATGGCTCGGGCCACCCGCCATGCAGAGGAAGATGACCCGCTTGGCGGTCGGCGCCAGATGCGGTCCGGGAACGGCGTCCGTCGCTCCGAGGAGTCCCGCCTCGGCGAGGCCCGGCATCCACTGCGTGAGCGACGCCGCCCCGAGACCGAGCGAGACGCTTCCGAGGAACTGGCGTCGCGTGGCCCGGGCGAGGCCGTCGCGGATCTCGGCGGGAAGCTGGTCGAACGGCTCAGTCACGGGTGAAGGTCTCGTGGAGATTCAGAATGGCGCGGCAGATCTGCGTCCACGCCGCGAGCTCGGCGTCGGGGGCGTCCGATCCGCGAGGGGCCATGCCGACGGCGAGCAGGTCGCCCGCGGCATCCGGGGACTGTTCGAAGGTTCGTCGGGCGGTCGCGAGAAGTTCCGAGAGGACGGTGCGTTCCGCCACGGTCGGACATCGACTGGTCGCGATCCGGAAGGCGAGTTCGAGGCGGGCACCGTCGTCGGGCGCGTCCTCGAGCACCCGGGCCGCCATCGCCCGGGCCGCCTCGACGAAGACCGGATCGTTCAGGAGCACCAGCGCGGCGAGCGGCGTGTTCGAGACCTGTCGCTGGGCGGTGCACGACTCGCGGTTGGGAGCATCGAACGCCCGGAGCATCGGGTGCAGGAACTGTCGCTGCCAGTGGTGGTAGACGCCGCGCCGCCACTGATCGTCGTCGGTGTCGGCGCGATACTCGCGGACCGGGAAGTTGAGGTGTCGATAGAGACCCGCGGGCTGCGGAGGCTTCACGCTCGGGCCGCCGAGGCGATCCACGAGCAGGCCGGCGGCGGTGAGGGCGGTGTCCCGCACGAGTTCGGCGGTCAGTCGCGGGCGGGCCTGCCGGGCGAAGAGGAGATTCGCCGGATCGAGCCGGGCGGCCGAGGGCGTGGGGACCGACGATCGGGCGTAGGCGTCGGTGCGGACCAGCCGTCTCACGAGCCGCTTGACGTCCCAGCCGGACGCGATGAAGTCGAGGGCGAGGGCGTCGAGGATCTCCGGATGCTCGGGCGGTCGCCCCTGGCCGCCGAAGTCCTCGACGCTCGGGCAGAGCCCGGTGCCGAAGAGCAGGGACCAGATCCGATTCACGAAGACCCGGGCGGTGAGCTCGCCGACGCCGCCTTCGGCGGCCGGGGTCACCAGCCAGTTCGCCAGATCGAGTCGATCGGCCCGGGTCGCCGACGGGTCGCGGGGGATCACCTCGCCGAGGAACGCGGGGACCGCGGGGGAGACCAGTTCGCCGCTTCGATCGAGCCAGTCGCCTCGGGGGAGGATCCGGACCTCCCGGGGCGTGGCAAGGGCCTGCGTGAAGACGGTGAGCGGCAGGCTCGCCTCGAGGTCGCGGCGACGTCGGGTGATCTCCTCGGCCTCGCGGTCGAGGCGAAGGATCTCGGCGTCGCGACCCGCCCGGAAGTCGGCGACGGCCGTCCGCATGGCCGGGGTGCGACGGTCTGGCTCGGTTCGGATCGCCTCGACCACCGCCTCCGGTGCGGGGTTCCCGTGCTCGACGACCGCCGCATCCCACAGCACCGTGCCGCCATGCTGGGTGAACGCGATGCCGTCGATGACGTCCCCGGCTCGCAGGCCGATCGCCTCCAGCGGAAGCTCCAGCCGGGTCCAGACCCCGGCGGGTGGCAGCGGGCCGCGACGGCGATACGAGGGCACATCCGATCCGGCGGGGACGCGGCCGTAGTCGATGGCGTCGTCGCCCCAGACCGCGCGGTGCTCCCATGAGTCGGCGGCATGGACCTGCAGCATGATCGCGTCTGGCGCGGCGTTCGGATCCAGCCGTACCCACGACACCAGCGTCGATCCCGGCTCGACCGTGACCCGTCGGTCGGTCTCGACCGTGTAGTGCTGCACGCGCCCGTTCGAGCGCTGCACGCGATACCCCCGTCCGCTGGCCGGTTCGATGCCATCGATCGTGGTGAACGTCCACTCGCCGCTCGAGCGTCCGCCGGTGTCGAGCGTGTCGTCCACCCAGACGGAGACCCGTCCGCGTCCGGTCTCGATCGCCGTCTCGAGGTCGGTCTCCCAGTCCCGATCGGGGCGGCCGAGAGCGTCGAGTCGCTCGACGCGGTCCGCGGCGATCCGAGCGAGGTCGCGGTCGAGTCGGGCGAGTTCCCGCGCCGAGTCCGGGGTGGACACCCGCATCTCCGGTTCGCGGCGGGTCGGTGTGGTGTTGTAGCCGTTGTAGGGGTTGCGAAGATGCTCCTCGTCGTCGATGTCCGCGAAGAAGGCACCGAAGGCGTAGAAGTCGCGGAGCGTGTACGGGTCGTACTTGTGGTCGTGGCACTGGGCGCATCCGAGCGTGGCGCCCATCCAGACCTCGCTCGCGTTCCGAACCCGATCGACCATGTAGACGACGCGGTACTCATCCAGCTGGAGCCCGCCCTCGTGCGTGGTCTGGAGAAGCCGGTTGTACGCGCTGGCGACGAGTTCGTCCTGATCGGGGTCGGGAAGGAGGTCTCCGGCGAGCTGCATCCGCGTGAAGTCGTCGAACGACAGGTTCTCGTTGAACGCGCGGATCACCCAGTCGCGGTACGGCCAGACGCGATGTTCCTGATCGCCGTGGTAGCCGACGGTGTCGGCGTAGCGGACGAGATCGAGCCAGTGGATGGCGAGTCGCTCGCCGAAGTGATGGGCGTCGAGGAGCCGGTCGA
>JAUIHC010000628.1 GCA_030432455.1 Phycisphaerae bacterium
ACACGATTCCAGCACTTCCCGCACCGACCAGCCGTGACCGATGCCGACGTTGTAGCGGCGTTCGTCGCCGGGCGCGAGGGCCGCCATCACCGCGAGGTGCGCGTCCACGAGATCGACCACATGCACGTAGTCGCGGATGCAGGTGCCGTCCGGGGTGTCGTAGTCGTCGCCGAAGATCGTGAGTGCCGGGCGACGACCGGCCGCCACTTCGAGGCAGATGGGGATGAGGTGGGTCTCGGGCCGGTGGTCCTCGCCGATCCGTCCCGCCGGGTCGCTGCCCGCGACATTGAAGTACCGAAGCGCCGCGTAGGCGAACGGGCGATCGTTCCGTCGGCACCCCTCCGCGTGATCCTCCAGCATCCGCTCGACCATCAGCTTGGAGTGGCCGTACGGATTGATCGGCGACTGGGGGCAGTCCTCGGCGATGGGGATCCGATCCGCGGGCGGTTCGCCGTAGGTCGCGCAGGTGCTCGAGAACACGATGGTCCCCACGCCCGCGTCGTCCATCGCCTGCAGGAGTCGGCACGCGCCACCGGTGTTGTTGTCGTAGTAGCGGAGCGGATCGTGCACCGATTCGCCGACATACGCGAACGCCGCGAAGTGCATGACGACCTCGATCGACCGCTCGCGAAGGGTCCGGGCGAGCGTGGCGCGATCCGAGATCGAGCCCTCGACGAACTCGAAGGAGCCGGGGAGGTCCCCGGCGGCTCGCGCGACCGCGTCGATCGCCCCGCGGTGCCCCCGCGACAGATCGTCCCAGGCGACCACGGCATGGCCGGCCTCCACCAGACGCAGGGCGGCGTGGGATCCGATGTAGCCGGCGGCACCGGTGACCAGCACGCGGCGGGGAGTGGATGGCGGGGTCGAGGCGGGGGTCGAAGGAGGAGTCATCCTTCCATTGTGTCGGATCTCAGAGATTCACGAATCAAGCCGATGAGGGAATCGCGGCGACGAGGTTCGTCCGGGCCGCCGACTCCTCTCCTGCCGAGCTGCCATGCGTCCCACTCCCGACGATCGACCGGTCACGCCGCTCCTGCTCCTTCGCGCCGGGGTGGGGGGCGTGCTCATGGGCCTCGCGAACCTCGTCCCCGGGATCTCCGGCGGCACCATGCTGCTGGCGGCCGGGGTCTATCCCGAGTTCGTCGAGGCGGTGGCGGGAGTCACCAGGCTCGCCCGCCGGTGGCGGCCGTGGCTCATGCTGGCGGCGGTCGCGGTCCCGGCCATGATCGCGATCGCGGTGCTCGCGGGCACCGTCCGGGACGCGGTGCTCCTGCATCGCTGGATCGCGTACAGCCTGTTCATCGGCCTCACGCTCGGGGGAGCCCCGACGCTCGTCCGCATGCTGCGGCCCTTCTCCCGGGCCGCCGTCGCCTCGACCGTCATCGCGTTCATCGGCATGGTCGTGCTGGCGATCGTGCAGGAGACCCGCCCCGACACCGTGGCCGACGCCGAGGCGGCCGGAGGCCTCGCGGGGCTCTTCACCGCCGGATTCGCCGGTGCGGCCGCGATGGTGCTTCCGGGCGTCAGCGGCGGCTACCTGCTGCTGGT
>JAUIHC010000629.1 GCA_030432455.1 Phycisphaerae bacterium
GTCGATCCGTGGGCGATCGCCACGCCGGTGGCGAGTCCCAACCGCGCGATGCGGTCGTTCATCGCGCCGATCTTCCGCGGCATCGCCCTCGACCAGCCCGATCGCCTCCGCGACGCCTGGCGGGCGATCGCCTCGCATCCGGCCTATCCCCGCGATCGCGGTCCGCTGGTGACCGCCGACATGGTGGACGAGCCCGAGTTGAAGGCGATGCTCGTCGCGTTCGATGCGATGCCGATCGTGGTCGGCCCCGCGGGGGCCGAGTACGACCTCGCCGATCCCGCGGTGCTCGCCGAGGTCAAGGCGGGCTGGCTTCGCGGAGGGTGGAATGACGCGGGACTCTGGCCCGCCGAGAGCGATCCCACCGAGATGTTCCGACGGCTCGTACGGCGACAGGCCGGGGCGGACTATCGGCGGGTCCTCGACGACGCGGGATCGGCCGGATGAGCGGTCACGACCCGACTCGGATCGAGGTCGTCGCCACCGTCGGTCCGGCCTGCGCCGATGCCGAGGTGCTCGCCGGGCTCGTTCAGGCCGGGGTCGGCGTGCTGCGGCTCAACATGAGCCACGGCACGCTCGACGGACACCGGGCGACGCTCGCCACGATCCGCGAGATCGAACGCTCGACCGGCACGCCGATCGCCGTGATGGCGGATCTGCCCGGACCGAAGATCCGACTCGCCCGCGCGTCGTCGCTCGAGGTTCCGACCGGTGCCGAGGTGCGGTTCTTCGAGATCTCGAAGGACGACGATCCGGGGTTCGCGCCGGTCGGGTCCCCGGACGGTTCGATCGAACTCGGCGTCGATGCGCCGGGCGTGATCGCGGCCCTTGATGTCGGTCATCGGGTGCTGCTCGACGACGGCAATGTGCGACTTCTCGTGACCGAGGCGGCGACGGGCGACGGTCGATCGACGGTGCGGGCCACGGTGACCAGCGGCGGCACCTTGCGGGCGAGGGTGGGCGTGAACCTGCCCGACAGCGATCCCGACCTGCCCGCGGTCACGCCGCGCGATCTCGACTTCGCCCGCGCGATGCACGCCGCCGGGGTCGATGTGGTGGCGGTCAGCTTCTGTCGCGACGGCGACGATCTTCGTCGGCTTCGGGCGGCGCTGCGCGACGCGTCGCCCGATCGCGAGCCCCCGTGGCTCGTCTCGAAGATCGAGCGGCCGGCCGCCATCACGAACCTCGTGGATGTGGTGCAGGCGAGTGACGCGGTGCTCGTCGCCCGGGGCGATCTCGGGGTCGAGATGGACATCGCCGAAGTGCCGGTGGTGCAGAAGCGGATCGTCGCCGCGGCCATCGAGGCCGGACGCCCGGTGGTGGTCGCGACGCAGATGCTTCAGAGCATGATCGAGGCGCCGGGGCCGACGCGGGCCGAGGCGACCGACGTCGCCAACGCCGTGCTCGACGGCGCCGATGCGCTGATGCTCAGCGGCGAGACCGCGATCGGTCGGCATCCGGTGCTCGCGGTGGAGATGCTCCGCCGCATCGCCCGGGCGGCCGAACGCTTCCGGGACGAGCGACCGCGGGCCGATCTCGACCATCCGGTG
>JAUIHC010000630.1 GCA_030432455.1 Phycisphaerae bacterium
CGGACGAAGTCCTCGGGATCGCCGGCCGGGCGGGATTCCTCGGGCGTGGCGGCGGCGGCCTCGGCTCCGAAGGACATCTCCTGCACGCCCAGATCATGGAGGTTCCACAGTGCGACCTGCACCATCGGATCCGTCCACTCGGCCCCCTCCCGACGGCGCCGGATGAGATAGCTCGCAGGGAGCATGGCGATGTACCGCTGCTCCTTGGGGATCTGAAGCATCGAGACGCACTGCGGGAAGCAGAGCTCGGTGAACTTCCGGAAGGTCTCCCGGTCCTGCTCGACGAGGGCGACCGGCTCGGTGTTGAGGGTGAGGCTGGGCATGGGACGCGGCATCGTACCGAGGCCCGGGGCGGGGACGGTACGATCCGCCTCATGAGCGAGTCCTCCCCCGACGGCGATCGGCCCCGCGTGGGCGTGATCATGGGTTCCAAGAGCGACTGGGAGACCATGCGTCATGCCGTGGAGACGCTGGAGACCCTGGGGGTCCCGCACGAGACCCGCGTGGTCAGCGCCCACCGCACCCCCGATCTCCTCTTCGAGTACGCCGGCTCCGCGGCCGATCGCGGACTCGAGGTGATCATCGCCGGTGCGGGCGGGGCCGCTCATCTGCCGGGCATGGTCGCCTCGAAGACCGCCGTGCCGGTGCTGGGCGTTCCGGTCCAGTCCAAGGCCCTCTCGGGCATGGACTCGCTGCTCTCGATCGTCCAGATGCCCGCCGGCATCCCGGTCGGCACGCTGGCGATCGGTCGGGCCGGCGCGGTGAACGCGGGCCTCCTCGCCGCATCGATCGTCGGACTTCGCGATGCGGCCGTCCGCGACCGCCTGGATGCCTGGCGGCGGCGACAGACCGACGACGTGCTCGCCCATCCCGATCCCCGACCCGCGGAGACGGATTCGTGACCGACCCGGTCCGCTCGATCGGCGTGCTCGGCGGCGGTCAGTTGGGTTGGATGCTCGGCGTGGCCGCCCGACGGCTCGGGCTCTCCTGCACCTTCCTCGACCCCGCCGACTCGTGCCCTTCGGACCTGATCGGCCCGCGGATCCGCGCCGACTACGACGACCCCGACGCCCTCGATCGGCTCGCGGCCGAGGTCGATGTCGTCACCTACGAGTTCGAGAACGTCCCCGCGACGGCGGCGGCACGGCTGGCGGCGCGGATCCCCGTCCGTCCCGGCCCGAGATCCCTCGACGTCGCCCAGGACCGACTCGTCGAGAAGCGGTTCATCGCCGCCCTCGACATTCCGGTGCCCGGCTTCGCCGCGATCGACGGCTTCGAGGACCTCGCGGCGGCGCTCGACGCGGTCGGCACCCCTGCGATCCTGAAGACCCGCCGCGGCGGCTACGACGGCAAGGGGCAGGCCAGGGTGCAGGATCGCGACACGGCCCCGGCCGCGTTGGCCGAACTGGCGGGGGCGCCGGCGATCGCCGAGTCGATGGTGCCCTTTGACCTCGAGGCCAGCGTGCTGGTGGTGCGAGGCGTCGATGGCGAGACCCGCACCTGGACGCCGTCCCGAAATCACCACGCGGGCGGCATCCTGCGCCG
>JAUIHC010000114.1 GCA_030432455.1 Phycisphaerae bacterium
CCGTGCGATCCACGGACCAGTGAGGCATCGGTCGGGATCACGTCGAGCAGGGTGCGGAAGCCGAGTGTGCGCCGCACGAGTCGCGAGCCGATCGCGAGCTTCGGGAATCGGAATCGGGGATCGACGAAGAGCTCGCGCGGGTCGTAGCCCGGCTTGCGGTGGATGTCCACGGTGCGCTGGTAGTCCGGCGCCGTCGCGTCGTCGTGCCACCAGTCGTGCGTGAACCAGCGGTCCCGCTCGGCGACGAGCACGAGGTCGCCGGCCCGGCGGTGGTCGAGACCGGCGGCGGCTCGCGAGTCGCCCGCAAGTACCTGCGCGACACCTGGCGTCGCCGCGAGCATCGCGGCGATCTCGTCCCGGCGACCGAGGGCTCGCGGTGCGATGCGCACATGCGCCACCTGATGATCGGCGACCGCAAAGGCGTCGCTCGTTCCGGGATCGACCATCTCCCGTCCGAGCTCCTCCCGCCAGTAGAGAAGTCCCGCGTCGCGAAGCACGCGGTTCGGGGCGACGGCATCGACGACCGGCACGATGCCGTACTCGCTCACGAGGATCGGTTCGACGCCGCGGCTCAGGAAGTGCTCGAGCAGGCGCTCGACCTCGTGATCGACCTCGCGCAGGTGGTGCGGAATCTCGGGATGATCCGGTCCGAGCTTCTGCAACCCGTAGTCGAGGTGCGGCAGGTACACGAGCGTGATCGTCGGACTCGTCTCGCGCTCGACCTTGATCGCGGCGTCCGCGATCCAGCGGGTGCTGGTGATGTCCGCCGCCGGTCCCCAGAATCGGAACAGCGGGAACGGGCCGAGGGCGCGGGTGAGGCGGTCGTGGAGGTCGGCGGGTTCGGTGAGGCAGTCGGGCAGTTTGCGGCCGTCGGCCTTGTAGATCGGCCGCGGCGTCACGACCGTGTCGCAGGTCGAGTGCATCGCGTACCACCAGCAGATGTTCGCGCAGGTGACCGACGGATCGCGCTCGCGGGCGAGGTCCCAGAGTCGCGGCGACTGCACGAGCCCGTCGGACTGCTTCCAGAACGCGACTTCCCGCGAATCCGGGTCGAACCAGCCGTTGCCGACGATGCCGTGCTCGCTCGGCCCGACGCCGGTGAGCATCGAGGTCTGCACGCTGGTCGTCACCGCGGGCAGCGTCGGGCGCATGGTGCGGACGCCGCCCCGCTCGCGGGCGAACGACGCGATGGTCGGGGTGTGCTTCCCGACGAGGGCGGGCGAAAGTCCGACCAGATCGATGATCGCGATGCGACGCGGCATGGCGATGATCGTAGCTGGGGGAGGACGAGAGAATGGACAATGGACAATGGAGAATGGGATGAAGGGGGGTCAGTCGGATTCGCGACCTCGTCCACCTCGACGATCGCCACGGTCGGTGCGGCCCGGCGTCTCGCGCTCCGGGCGCTCGCGGCGGTCGTTCCCCGACTCTCGTCCGCGGCCGCCGCCGGACTTCTGGAACGCCTGGTTCCTTGGCAGCGCCTCGGCGACCGCACGGAGTCGTGCCGCGATCGCCGGTTCCTCGGCGAGTCGGTCGGTCGTCTCCTGCGGATCGTTGGCGAGGTCGTACAGCGACTCGTCTCCGCGACGCGGGCGCAGCAGCTTCCAGTCGCCGTCGATGATCGCGACGTCGCCGCCGCCGCCCGCGATCGGCGGACGCGGCACGACCACGCCCTCGGTCAGGGCCGTCGACAGGTCCACCCCGTCGAGGTCCTCCACGCCGGTGGCGATGCCCGCCAGGCCCGCGAGGGTCGGGAACAGGTCGTACATCGCGATCGGCTGGTCGCTGGTCGAACCGGGCCGGATCGCGCCCGGCAGTCGCACCACGCCGATGCCGTGCACGCCGCCCTCGAGGAGCTCTCCCTTCCAGCCTCGCCACGGGGTGTTGATCCCGTACGGCTCCTGGCCGCCGTTGTCGGAGACGAAGACGACAATGGTGTCGTCGGCGGTGTTCGTGCGGTCGAGTGCGTCGAGCACGCGCCCGGTCGCGGTGTCCATCGCCTCGATCATCGCGAGCATCGTGGCGCGGCGGGAGTCGTCGACGCCGCGCCCGCGGTACTTCGCGACGAGGTCGTCCGGCGCTCGCAGCGGTCCGTGCACCGCGTCGTACGAGAGCATGATGAAGAACGGCCGATCGTCGCGGGACGCCGACTCGATCACCCGCACCGCCTCGTCGGCGAGGAGGTCGGTCGTGTAGCCCGGTTCCTCGGAGAGGGTCGTGTCCCGCCACCAGTCGAGGGTGCGGGGCTGTCCGCCCTGATGCGTGTACGAGTCGATCGCGCCGCCGAGACAGCCGAGGAACGAGTCGAAGCCCCGCTCGGTGGGTCGATATCCCTCGGCGCCGCCCGCGTGCCACTTGCCGAGCATCGCGGTGCGATGCCCGGCGTCCTGGAACGCCTCGGAGATCAGTCGGAAATCGAGCGGCACCCCGGGACCGAGCATCTCCGGGTTGCCGGTCACGCCCACGCGGTACGAGGTGCAGCCGGTGATGATGCCGGCCCGGGTCGGCCCGCAGGTGTGCATGGTGTAGTAGCGGGAGAGCTCGACCCCCTCGGCCCGGAGGCGATCGAGGTGCGGCGTGTCCACCGGACCGCCGTGGAATCCGACGTCGGCGAAGCCGAGGTCGTCGGCGACGACGAGCAGCACGTTTCGAGGGCGATCGTCGCCCGCGCCCGACGCGGGGCGGTCGGGTCGAGGTCGCGGCGAGGCGAGAGCACCACGGGGACGCTCCGAGCGCCCGGCGTTCGGCTGCGGACGATCGGTGGACGGCCTCGCGGCGGCGCCCTTCGCGCGCTCGCGGTGCGTCTCGGTGCTCGTGGTGCCGGCGGGATCGCGGAAGACGAACTTCCAGGTGCCGTCGTCGTCGCGTTGGTAGTCGATGGAACCGCGATCACCGGCGACGTCGTAGGTCAGGGTCCAGTGCGCCTCGCCGAGCCGCTCGAATCCCGTCACCGTCGCCCCGCGGAGCGGCGTGGTGAAGGGGCGGACGCCGCGGGCGACCGGGCGAGCGTCGAGATCGACCTCGCCGCGGAACGTCGCCTGGATGTACGGCGGCTCGTCGAACGACCCGTGGTAGTGGTACGGCTCGTCGAGCCACGTCTCGCCCGAGTCCGGATGCGGATGCGAGTGGGCGTGTCCGTGCGATGCATCGAGATCCCGCGGCGCGGTCGGGCGGCGTCCGACGAGATCGTCCGGTCCGAGGATCGGATGTCCGTCGAGCGCGAAGGCGATCGGTGCACCGGGCGGCAGGGACTCGGCCAGATGCGTCGGCAGCACGTGATAGTGGTAGTCGTCGCCGCGGCCCGCGTGTCCGCCCCAGCGATCGAGTTCGCCCGCGGCCGCGGTGTCGGTCCGCCCGTTCTGCTTGATCGGGTTGAAGATCGGGATGCCGTTCACCGCGACCGCGACGGGACCGTCGTACGGGACGGCGATCGGTGCATCGGCCACGACCGGCCGGCGCGGCAGGCGGAACGCGTTGTCGCCGCGATAGGCGTGGGGGATCGGGACCTGCCGATTCCACGTGGTGATGCCGACCATCATCGGATGCTCCGGCATGCCGTCGCTCTCGACGTAGATCCAGTCCGCGTCCCAACGGACGTCCACCGAGTCGTCGAAGGCACGGAACGCCGCAGCCTGCGGCGGCTCGGGGCCGGCGGACGCCGTGGATCCCGCTGGACGCGGCGCGGTCTCGACGACCTCGCGACCCCGTCGTCCGTCGCGCTGATCGCCGTTCCGTCCGCCCCGGCCGCGTTCTTGGGCGGTGTTCCGCTCCGCGGGCGCGAGTCGGCCGTCGCCGTCGGCATCCATGCGGTCGAACATGCGTCCGAAGCCGGCGGCGAGTTCCTCGGCCGACACCATGCCGTCGTCGTCGGCGTCGAGTTCGGCGAAGTGACCGCGCAGGAAGCCCGCGCTCGCGCTTCGGACGCCCCGCATCGACTCCGCCTCGCCGTCGTCGATCGCGCCGTCGCCGTTCGCATCGCCGCCCTGCATCGTGATGCCGAGGTCGGTCGCGATCTCGGCGCGGGTGAGGACGCCGTCCGCATCGGCATCGAGCTCCTCGGCGTGCGCGGCGAGCCAGGGCTCGGTTCCGGGCGAGGTGGTTCGAGTCCGCGCGGCCCGGCCGCCGCGACCGGCGTCCTGTCCGCCGCTGCGTCCACCCTCACGCCCGTTCCGAACCGTCGCCGACGCGTCGAACGCCGGGTTCGGACCGACCAGGCCGGGCGCGTCGGTCTCGCGCTGCCACGCCTTCAGGGCGGCGAGCATCGTCCGGGCCTTCGCCGGATCGCGCTCCGCGAGGTTGCGTGATTCGCCCGGGTCGTTCGACAGGTCGTAGAGCTCGACCGAGCCATTCTCCAGCGACTCGATGATCTTCCAGTCGCCTTCGCGCATGGCGCTGGTCGGTGCGTTGCGGCCGATGTAGGCGGGGAAGTGCCAGAAGAGACGTTCGCGATCGATCGCGACGCCGCCTCCGAGTTCATCGGCGAGGCTCTCGCCGTCCAGATCGCCCGGCACCGGCACGCCGCAGAGGTCGAGGATCGTCGGCACGAGGTCGATCGACTGGCACGGTGTCGTCGAGCGACGCCCCTCCGCGGCGTCCCCCTCGATGCCCGGCCCCGCGACGATCAGCGGCACCCGAAGCCCGCCCTCGTACATCGCGCCCTTGTCCGCCCGCAGCGGCGTGTTGTCGGAGACGTCGCCGCCGTTGTCGCTGGTGAAGACGAAGACGGTGTCCGGCGGGAGTGCGTCCAGGAGACGGCCGACGCCGCCGTCGACGTGCTCGACCATCGCGGCGTAGATCGCCCGGTCGGCATCGAGATCCGGGTAGCCCGCGATGGTCGCGTCGGGCGCGGCAAGCGGCGTGTGCACCGCGTCGGGCGCCAGGAAGATGAAGAACGGCCGGTCGTCGGCCTCAGCGGCCCGGGCCACGTCGATCGCCTCGTCGAAGAGCACGTCGGTCGAGTAGCGGACGCCGTCGAAGTATCCGTCGCGGAAGCCGAGCCGCTTGTAGTGACGGAACTCGTCGAAGCCCTGTCCGGTCGGGCTGTGGGGCGTGTTCGTGCCCTGTCCGAGATTCCACTTCCCGACGCAGGACGTCCGGTATCCCGCGTCCCGCAGCATCTCGGCGATCGTTCGGAAACGCGGATCGAGATCGGTGTGGTTCGGGGGCGCGATGAACGGCCGGCTCTCCGGGCGACCGCCCATCGAGTCCTCGACGGTGAAGACGCCGTGCCGCGGCGTCCAGAGTCCGGTCATCAGGCACGCCCGGGTCGGGGCGCAGTTCGGCGCCGAGGCGTACGCCTGATCGAACACGACCCCTCGCGCGGCCAGCCGGTCGAGGTTCGGCGTCCGGTGCACGGTCGAGCCGGTGCAGCCGAGGTCCTTCCAGCCCATGTCGTCGATGAGGATGAGGACGATGTTCGGCCGATCCGCCGTGGCGTGGGCGGCGGTGGCGAGGAGGCACGCGGCGAGGGCCGCGAACAGGAGTGGGCGCATGTCGCGAGTTCCGGGAGTCGGCCGATCGCGGCGTGCGACGGCCCCCCGGTTGTCGGGATCCGGTCGGGCGGGGACACGGCTCGGCTCAGGTTCCCGGAATGCGTCGGTGCGCCCAGCGGACCAGCGCGAGACAGGCGAGGCACGCGACGAGGGCGGCGATCACCTCGATCCGAACGCCCGTCGCCTTCCCGAGGGCCCGGGGCAGGACCGACGCCACGAGCGCCGCGTCGAAGAGACACAGCACCGCGATCGATCGCAGCACGAACCGGCCGACCGCCTGCGGATGGCGATGCAGATGGCGGGCGGAGTCGATCAGATACCAGCCGAGCACCACCGCCGAGAGAAGCGACAGACCGAGGATCCACGCGCCGTCCTTGGCGGGCCAGAGTCCTTGGTTGGCGGCGACGAGTCCCACCACGCCGCAGCATCCGAGGAAGGGGAGTACGAGTCCCATGGTCCCGGTGCACCACCAGTGATGGGCGACCTCGCGCCGTGCTTCCGTGCGGGCGATCCGTCGTGTCTCGTCGCAGGGATCGCCGCATTCGGGACAGGTCGTCGCGTCGTCGAGCACGATCTGACCGCAGGTCGGACAGGCGGGTCGCAGGTCGGGGACCTCGCCGCGAGCCACCATGCTGAAGCTCGCGACGTGGACGAGCACCGGGAACGCGGCGAGACCGGTGACCACGATGGCGAGCTCGTTCGCGGCGAAGGCGCCCGGCGCGGCCGGCGGTGCCATCGCCACCGTGCCGGCGGCGCCGAGGAGGTACAGCCCCCAGCGACACAGCCCCATGAACACCACGCTCCACGCGGTGCGGGCGTGGACGCGGTCGTAGAGCACGACGAGACACGCGATCGCGATCGCGATCACGCCCGCGATCATCGAGACCAGCCACGGCAGACCGGCGCCGACCAGCAGCAGTCCCCATCCGACCACCGAGGCGGCCCGCGCCGACACCCGCCCGGACGGAATCGGCCGCGACGGCCGTTCCGAGGCGTCGATCGCCGCATCGAAGACGTCGTTGAGCACCATGCCCGCGAGGTAGAGGCACGATCCCGCGACCAGCACGATGCCGAGGGCGACGGTCGTCACCAGACCTTCGAACGCCGACGCGAACACGGCGCCCGCGATCAGATTCGTCCAGACCGTCGGGAGGTTCGAGATGCGGAGCAGTTCGAGCCAGGGCTTCAAGACGATCGATCCCGATCGAGATCGCCCATCAACCCCCGCAACCAGCGCAGTTCCTCGGCGATCCCGGCGGCGAGGCCCTCGTCGCCGGCGTACAGGCAGCCGGGGAGGACCTGCCACGCGTAGGTCTCGACTTCGAGCGTCGGCATCGGCGCGTCCTTCGGGAGCGCCGCGAGGCAGCGCTCGATCTCCGGTCGCGTGCTCGACCAGCCGTCGCGGCCGGTCATGAAGATCGGGACGTGGAAGTGCGTCCGCCAGGTCCCGTGCGGCACCTGATGCTCGGCCCGGTTGGCGAGCGCGATCGGCAGGTCCTCGAAGGTCTGCACCTCGAAGTGCGGCTCCATCCCGGTGCGGATCGAGGTCTGGTGCAGGTAACGCGGTTCGACGAACGCGCGGTACGCCGCGAGCGTCCGGGTGCGTTCCTCGTCGTCGTCGATCGCGTCGAAGTCCACCTCGACCGCGCTCGACACCTGGATCTTGCCGAGGGCGATGTCGTGCTCGCGGTAGGTGCGCAGGGCCGCGGTCTGCGGCTCGAACATCACCGCGGCGTGGCAGACGTCGTGGTTCACGCCCAGGTACCGCCGGTGATCGACGTCGTCGGACGGTCGGAACGCCTGCTCGAAGAGATCGATGACGTCGCGGCTCGTGTCGAGCACGCAGCCGGGTTCCGGCTCGAGGTCGAGGTGGATGCGGACGCCGGTCGCCTCCTCGATCGCACGCATCGCCTTCGCCGCCTCGACGAGATGCGCCGCCGCGAGACCGACCGAGCATCCGCATCCCTCGTTGGTGAACGACGCCCGCCAGCCGATCGGCAGCGTCGAGATCGACGCGTCGGTCGTGCCGTCGGGCAGCAGGTCCACCAGCAGGTGCGCGAGATCGACCGTGTAGGCGAGCCGCCGCGGATCGGCCCAGTGCGGCTCGTACACCGCATGCTTCACGACCTCGGCGTGGAAGTCGCCGTACGGAAAGCCGTTCAGGGTGACGACGTGCAGCCCCTTCGCGAGCAGGCGGTCCCGCAGCGCCGCGGCGCCGTCGGTCTCGCGAAGTTCACGGGCACTCGCGGCCGAGAGCCACAGCCCGAGCCCGATCGGCGCCGACGGATCGTCCGCAGGCGCCGCGAGCTCGCGCACCCGCGTCGAGAACCGATCGAGATTCGCCTCGGTCTCCGCGAGCGTCCGGCCGGCATGGACGTTGGTGCAGTAGGCGAGCATTCAGAATCGCTCTCTACCCGGAGAAGGAGACGGACCACGGAGGGCACGGAGAGGCACGGCGGGGCACGGAGGGTCAGAAGGGTGAAGCAGGGCAATCACCAGACCAGACCTTCTCATCCCACTCCGTGGCCCTCCGTGATGCTCCGTGCCCTCCGTGGTGATGCCGCAGGTCATCGCGTCGGCTGCACCTCGGTGCGGAAGCGGCCGGTCTGGCCGAGGAACTCGAGCGGGTTGTCGAAGCTCACCTTGCGGATCGTCGCCTCGAGGTGACCGCGGCGGCGCATCTCGTCGCGGCACTTCGGGACCGCGAGCGGGTCGCTCGGGCCCCAGTCGCCGGCGGAGTTGATCCAGA
>JAUIHC010000115.1 GCA_030432455.1 Phycisphaerae bacterium
TGGTTCGGCCCCGCGGACCGCTGCTCGCTGCCGGGCGATCCGAGCCGGTTCCTCGCCTGAACGGGCCGCCCACAGGCGTGGCCTTCGCCTTGCTTGGGGAGAATCCTTGGAGTCGGCGAGGTCTTCCACTACGCTGCAGACGGAGGTCGATCGGTCCGGAGTCGACCCCATCCGACGACGGAGTCCATCATGGCGATTCTCAGCTTCGGGATGCACATCGCGCTCGCGGCCGCGGTTCTTCCCTTCATCGCATCTGGCTCGACCGGCGATTCGCAGCCGCCGATTCCGTCGGCCACCGTCGCAGGTCCGCAGCAGGAGACTCGCCGACTTCGTCTTCTCGACGGCGAACTGCTCACCGCGATCGAAACCACCAGCACGCCCTACGCGTGGGAGGGACGCATCATCGAGGGCGCGAGCCACGATGCCTCCACGGGGAATGACGGTCGACTCATCGAGGTCGTCACCGCCTTCGGCCCCGTGACGGTCGCCTGGCTCTCGGACGGCCGGTGCCTGCAGCGTCTCCCGATCGGTGACGGTCGTTTCCGGCTGCACGACGAACCGCTGACCGACCCGGGCTGCCAAGCACTGCCCCCTTCGCAGGATGATCGCGACGACCATGCGGCCGCCCGTCTCGGCGGCGACTGCGACGACGGCGACACCCTCGATGTCCTGGTCAAGTGGACACCCGCCGCCCGTATCCAGGCAGGCGGCGAGGTCGCGATCCGGTCCCTCGCCGAGGCATCGGTCGCCATCAGCAACCATGTCTATGCGACCAGCGACATCCGAGTGCGGATGCGAGCGGTCGGATACGGCGAGACCGAGGCGTACGATCAGGACTCGACCGATCAAGTTCTCAATCACCTTCGGGTGATCGGCGACGGTTTCCTCGATTCGGTCCACGCCGAACGCGAACTCGTGGGCGCCGATCTCGTGGCCCTGATCCAGGGAACCAGTTCCTACTGGTGCGGCGTGGCGTACCTGCTCGGCGTGCCGGCCTCCGACTACGGTTTCAGTTGCACCGTCTGGTCGTGCGCCCTCGGCAATCTGACCTTCACCCACGAGGTCGGTCACAATCAGGGATGCTGCCACGCTCCCGGCGACGGTGGCGGCTGCACGACGGGCGGCGTCTTCCCCTACTCGACCGGCCATCGCTTCACCGGTGACAGTGGCACGCTCTGGCGGACGGTCATGGCCTACAGCCCGGGAGCCCGCTGGCCGCGTCTCTCGAATCCCGACGTCCTGCATGACGGCACACCCACCGGCCTCCCGGGCGAGAACGGCTCGGACAACGCCCGGACGATCCGCGAGACCGCGGTGACCATGGCGAACTTCCGCTGCAGCGTGATTCCCGAAGACGGATCCACGACGCATCTCATCTCGCCGGAGCTCGTTCCGCCAACCAACGGCGCATCCGTCTCGTTCACCGCGACCGGCCTTCCCGCCGCCGATCCGGATGGATCGGTGCTGATCGAAGCCGTGGCGGTCGCGGATCTCGACGCCGCGAACGAACTGCTCTCGCTGCGACTCGGGAATCTCGATCTTGGGCCTCTGGTCGGGGCGAGCGGCGAAGGGTCATGCCAGACCACGTCGGATGCCCTGGAGGTGGCGGCCGCGATCTTCAACGCCGAACTCATCGACGGCGACCTTCCGATCACGATCGTGGCATCCACCAGCGTCGGGGCCGAGTGCCCCGCGACGGAACTCCGCATCACCGCCCGCTACGTGGCCGCCGAGGATCCATGCGGCACCGTCGACAGCGACGGAGACGGGACCGCCGACGGCTGCGACGCTTGCCCGAGCGATCCCGAAAAGACCGATCCCGGACTCTGCGGGTGTGGAATCGCCGAGACCGACTCGGACGGAGACGGCACGCCCGACTGTCTCGATGGCTGCCCTTTCGATCCCGAGAGCATCGATCCCGCGGACTGCAACTGCGGCCCCGCCGACGTGGATCTGGATGGCGATGTGGACATCGACGACATCATCGCGGTCATCGTCGCCTGGAATGACCTCGGTGACGTCCCCGCGGACTGCAACGACGACGGTCGGGTCGATGGGGCCGACCTGGCGATCGTGCTGGGTTCCTTCGGCACCTGCGGCTGAACCAGATCGGTCGCACAGGTCATGCATCCACGGCGGACGCCCTCAGTCGCTCGAGGTCGCAGATCTCGAGCGTCCGCGCGTGGGTCGCGGCGAGCACCACCTGCGGTGCCATGCCCGCCTCGTCGGCCTGCCGCCATCGGGCCGCACAGAGACACCAGCGATCGCCCGCCTTCAAGCCCGGAAACCCCCACTCCGGCCGGGGCGTCGAGAGATCGTTTCCGGCCGATCGACTGAACGCGAGAAAGTCGTCGGTCATCACGCAGCACACGCTGTGCACGCCATGATCGTCCTCGCCGCTGCGACAGCATCCGTCGCGGTAGAAGCCGGTCATCGGATCGGTCGAACAGGGAATGAGCGGATCACCCAACACGTTGCGGTCGGCGGCGTCGGCGCGGTCGTGGTCGATGGCGCGGATCATCGTGTCTGGACTCCCTGAGTCGGCGCCGCGGGGTCTCGAGTGATCTCGGCCTCGACCTCCTCGACCAGTGCCGGCATGATCTTCTTCGCGCCCGCCCCGAAGGACTGCTCGAATCCAGTGAGCATCATGTCCGCCGCGATCGCGACGAGAATGAGCCCCATGAACCGCAGCACGATCTGCTGCACGCTCGGGGTGATGAGCTTCCCGAGCACGCTGGTGAGTGCGAAGCACGCACCGAGCACGAGGGTGAGTGCCGCCGCCCCGACCGCGGCCCCGACCTGACCCGCGAACGTGGGCACCGCGGCGGCCGCGGTGACGACGGTCGTGATCGATCCGGGGCCCGCGAGAATCGGCATCGCCAGCGGGACCATGAGCGAAGAGTCGACCGCGGCCTCCTTGCCGGCCACGTCGTCGAGCGCGTCCTTGCCCGACTCGGTGTGATGGCTGGAATTCTCGCCGCCCCCGAGCATCTTGAAACCGATGCCGAGCACGATGAGTCCGCCCGCCAGCTGGAAGGCGGGCAGGGAGATCCCGAACGCGTCGAGGATCGCGGTGCCTCCGAACGCGGCGCCCACGAGGATGATCATCACGTAGATCGTGACCTTGATCGACGCTCGCAGCACAAACGACGCGGGAAGTCCCCCGGTCATCGAGATGAAGATCCCGGCGTTGCCGATCGGGTTCATCATGGCGAAGAGCCCGAGGAACGCCTTCAGGAAGGTTGGGGTGTCCATGCGGGTGACTGTACCGGGATCGAAGGAGCGGGCGTCGATCGCTCAGTCGCGAACCACGCCCAGTCGGCGGCGGAGGTCGACCGCGGTTCCGACGATCGACGCTCGCTCGTCCGGATCGAGTCGATCGACGTTCTTCAGCGGAATCGCCATGCGACGGTTGCCGCGGAGCCGTTCGCGGTGGCGGATCAGGAAGTCCCAGTAGAAGACGTTGAACGGGCAGGCGTCCTCGCCGCTGCGGGCCTTGCGGTTCCAACGGCAGCTCTTGCAGTGGTTGCTCATCTTGCCGATGTAGTTCGCGCTGGCGGCGTAGGGTTTGGTGCCGACCACGCCGCCGTCGGCGTGCATCACCATGCCGAGGGCGTTCGGGAGCGTCACCCAGTCGATCGCATCGACGAACATCGCGAGGTACCAGTCCGACACCTGCCGAGGCTCGATACCCGCGATCAACGCGAAGTTGCCGGTGATCATGAGCCGCTGGATGTGATGGCCGTAGCCGAACTCGACGACCTGGCCGATCGCATCCCGAAGACACGCGAGATCGGTGTCGCCGGTCCAGTACCACTCGGGAAGTGTTCCGTGCTCGTCGAGCGTGTTTCGTCCTGCGTAGTCCTCACCTTCCGTCCAGTAGACGCCGCGGATGAACTCACGCCAGCCGAGGATCTGCCGCACGAACCCCTCGACGCTCTCGATCGCCGCGTCGCCCCGCTCGTACGCGGCGACCGCGGCGTCGATGCACTCGCGGGGATCGAGCAGCTGAAGGTTGATCGCGGGCGAGAGCAGCGAGTGGTTGAGAAACGGCTCGTTGGTCCACATCGCGTCCTGATACCGACCGAAGTCGGGGAGCCGCTTCTCGATGAAGTCGTCGAGCATGCGCCGGGCGTCGGCAGGCGTCGTCGCCCAGACGAACCGCTCGAGTCGCCCGGGGGCGTCGGGAAACCGCTCGGCGACCAGTCGGATCACCTCCAGCGTGAGCTCGTCGGGTTCGGGGAACCAGGGCGGCGGCACGGTCGGGGCGTGCTTGAACGACTGGCGATTGGCGTGATCGTGACTCCAGGCGCCGCCGACCGGCGAGCCGTCGGACTCGAGGAGCACACCGAGTCGCGTGCGCTCCTTCCGGTAGAAGTGATCCATGACGATCGACTTGCGACCTTCGCGGAAGCGGGCGAAATCGGCGGGCGTCGTGAGGAACGCGGGGTCCTCGTCGAGGACGAGTTCGACGCCCGCGTCTCGACAGGCACGCTCGACGAGTCGAAGCATCCGCCACTCGCCCGGGCGACGAACGCGGACGCGGGTGGCCCCGAGTCGTCGGATCGCCGCGACGAGGGCCTGACCGAAGTCGCCGGAGGGTTCGACCCCCGAGGGGGCATCGGTCGAGTCGAGCGTCGTGTAGTCGAGAGGCACGCCGCGGGCCGCAAGGTCGAGCGCGTGGTGACGCATGGCGGCGAGGAAGAGGGCGATCCGCTGCCGGTGGCTGGGGACGTGCGTGGACTCCCCCGCCGCCTCGATCATGACCACCGCATCATGTTCCCGATCGATCCCGGACAGCCATCCGCCGCCGTTCTCGGAGAGGGGCGTGAGCTGATCGCCCAGCACGAGGGCGATGGTCTCGGCGGCATCGGGTGGCGGCGGAAGAAGGCGGCGAAAGTGGGACATCGGCGGGACGGGGTTCGACCGACGGATCGGTCCGGACGCGACCGAGACGAGAACGCGGCGGGAATCCGGCGACGCGCGGGCACGACGAAGCACGGCGGCCGCGACCGAAGTCGCAGCCGCCGTGCGAGATGGGGTGGCATGGATGCGAGACGGAGTGTAGCCAACAATCGTTCAAACCGTCCACCCGGCGGCCCTGAATTGAGGACAGGCACCGACCGCACCCCCTGAATTGGGGTCAGGCACCGACCACACCCCTGAATTGGGGTCAGGCACCGACCACACCCCTGAATTGGGGACAGGCACCGACCGCACCCCCGAATTGGGGACAGGCACCGACCGCACCCAATTGGGGACAGGCACCGACCGCACCCTGAATTGGGGACAGGCACCGACCACACAAACCGTCCACCCGGCGGCCCTGAATTGGGGACAGGCACCGACCACACCGACCGCACCGACCACGCCCGCCACGCGGACCCGCCCGTCTCGGCGTCGGGTTGCCGAACCGGCCAGATCGGCCGTACCGTTCAACGCCTCCCCCACCACGAGCCGCGGACGCCCTCCTCATTGGCTGCCAACAGCAACCCCAAACTTCTTTCACCCAAGGACTTGGCTCTGGCGATCGGGGCCAGCGAGTCGTCCTTGAAGCGATGGACCGATCAGGGGCTCCTCGTCGTGTCCCGCACCGCGGGCGGCCATCGCCGGATCCCGCTCCCCGAGGCCATTCGATTCGTCCGCTCCCGTCGACTCCCGCTCGTCAAGCCGGAGATCCTCGGTCTCCCCGCGAGCTTCGGCGTCGAGAGCGACCTCCGGCCAGGCGAGCACGATCGCCCCGACGACGTCTTCACCGACCTCCTTCGGGCCGGCCATGACATCGGCGCCCGCAACCACCTCGTCGAACGGTTCATGCGGGGCGAGACGATCGCCGCCCTCGCCGACGGCCCCATTCGTTCCGCGATGCGCGACCTCGGCGAGTTCTGGAAGCAGGGCCCCGAGGGCATCCTCATCGAGCACCGCGCCACCGAGATCTGCGCGATGGTCATTCAGGATCTCCGCAGCATGGTGACGCCGGAACAGCCCCGCGGCACCGCGATCGGCGGCTCACTCGGCGGAGACCCCTACAAGCTGCCCCCGCTCATCGCCGCGAGCGTCCTCAACGAGTGCGGGGTCCATGCGGTCAATCTCGGTGCCGACACCCCCGTCGAGGTGCTGGAGATCGCCGCGTTCGGTCCCGAAACGGACGAACGACCGGACATCCTGTGGCTCAATGCGAGCAGCGTCAGCGACCCCGACACCGCGAGCCGACGAATCGCCGAGCTCGCCGCCCGGTGTACGAACGCAGGCATCCTGTTCTGCATCGGCGGCCGGGAAGCCCACCGACTGGAACTCGGCGACAGCGCGGGAATCGTCGTGCACGACTCGATGCGGGCCTTCGCCGCCACGATCCTCGACCATCTCCCCGAGCCGCGCGGGTCTCGCGCCACCGACTGAGCCCCGGCCACGTCCCGCCTCGCCTCCCCCGATCCGACGAGGGACGCGGGATCGAGGCACCTGGACGGCGTCGCATATGCTCGATCGACATGGCCACCCGACCATCGTCATCCCGTCACCAGCGCACCCGCGACGATCACGCCACCGAGATCGCCGAGGACTACTGCGAGGCGATCGCCGAACTCGCGGACGACGCGGGCGACTGCCGGGTGGTCGATCTGGCCGCCCGCTTCGGGGTCTCGCACGTCACCGTGGTCCGAACGATCAAGCGGCTGGAACGCGACGGCTTCGTCTCGACCGAGCCGTACCGCCCGATCCGGCTGACCGCCCGGGGCAGCCGACTCGCCGCCGCGTGTCGGGACCGGCACGAGACCGTCTACCGGTTTCTCCTCGCGATCGGGGTCGACCCCCGCATCGCGGCCACCGACGCCGAGGGCATCGAGCACCACGTGAGCCCGTCCACGCTCGCCCGCTTCCGGGAGATCGCCGAGCGCAGCGATCCCGCACCGGGGCCGGGTCCGCATCCCTCTCGCTGATCGAAGGAGATGGGAGTCGATTCGAGTTGATCCGCTCCCTCCCCCCGCCTATCGTGCCCGCTGCCTGATGTAGCCGAGGCTACAAACCGACGCCCATGCCGAACCGTCTTCTCCGCATCCTCCTCGTCGCCCTCGCCGTCGTCGTGTCGATCGCCGCCGCACCAGCCCGAGCCACGGACGACGGCCGCACCGACCGGCCCCGCGTCGTCGCCACGACCGGCATGGTCGCCGACCTCGTCCGGGGTGTCGCCGGCGATCTCGTCGACGTCCGCAGCCTCATCGCGCCGGGTGCCGATCCGCACCTCTACCGGCCGACCCGGACCGATCTGGGGCGGCTCGTCCGCGCCGATCTCCTTGTCGCCAACGGCCTGCATCTGGAGGGCCGACTCGGCGAGACGCTCGACCGCGCGGCCGCGGCGGGCCGACGCGTCCTGCGGATCGGAGACACCATCCCCGCCTCGGCGACGCTGGCGTCCACCGAGGACGACCATCCCGATCCACATGTCTGGATGGATCCATCGATCTTCGCGCTGGCGATCCCCGCGATCCGCGACGCCCTCGCCGACCTCGCGCCCGCCCACGCAGCGAGTTTCCATGCGAACGCCGACGCCCTCGCCGCCACGCTCTCCGAACTCGACATCGAAGTCGAGTCCACCCTCTCCACCGTTCCACCCCGACGGCGCGTGCTCGTCACCGCCCACGATGCGTTCGGCTACCTCGGGCGGCGGTACGGCTTCGAGGTGGTCGGCATCCAGGGCATCTCGACCGAGAGCGAGGCGGGCGTCCGCGACCTGCGACGACTGGTGGATCTTCTCGTGGATCGGGACATCCCCGCGGTGTTCGTCGAATCCACGGTTCCGCCGCGGCATGTCGAGGCGCTGATCGCCGGTGCCGCGGCCCGGGGTCGCCCGGTCGCGATCGGGGGCGAGCTCTTCAGCGACGCGATGGGGCCGGAAGGCACTCCCGAGGGCACCTACCTCGGCATGATCCGACACAACGCCCGCACGATCGCGGCAGCCCTGGGAGCCCCAGACGAATGAGCGACCCGACCCCGGACCGTTCCGGTCTCGCGGACCGTCCCGAGCACTCTCCCTCGAGTCCGCTCTCGATCCACGCGATGACCGTCGCCTACGACCGCCGCCCGGTGCTCTGGGATGTGGACTACGACGCACCCGCCGGCCGTCTGATCGCGATCGTCGGCCCCAACGGCGCCGGCAAGAGCACGCTCATCAAGGCCGCGCTCGATCTCGTGCCACGGGCGAGCGGCGTGGTCGAGTTCTGGGGCGGATCGCTCGCCG
>JAUIHC010000116.1 GCA_030432455.1 Phycisphaerae bacterium
CACCACGCGATCGAGTCGGCTGCGACGCAGGAACCACTCGGCCTCCCCGCGCGGGCGACCGGTGACGATGCCGATCGGCCGACCGTTCGCCGCGATCGTCAGGGCGTCGGGATCGACGGTGGCCGACTCGGTCTCGCGAAGCCCGGGTCGAACGCCGTCGCCGAGATACACCGTCTGGAACCGATCGATGATCTCCGCGATCGGACGGTCGATTCCCCGGGCGAGGAGCAGCCGCCTGGTCACCTCCCAGTCGTCGTTGGCATCGCCTTCGACCTTGATGCGGTCGATGTCCGCGGGCTCGATCTCGACCCCGTAGGACTGCGCCGTCCGTTGAATCGCGGCGCGATACGACTTTGAGACGTCGGCCAGCACCCCGTCGAGATCGAAGAGGATGGCGTCGGGCCGCATGACCGCGCGAAGCGCGGCCTGGACTCGATCGTGCTCGACCTCGCCGACCGGCACGGTGATCCGCACCCGGTCGGCGATCGGACCCGTCTCGAACCGACGCACTGCGATGCCGCACGCGGCGAGCCCGTCGGCCAGCCACGGGATTCGATCGGCCCCGGTCGGATCGGCGACCAGCAGGAAGTTCGCACGACTCTCGAGGGACGAGAGCCCGAGCTCGTCCACCGTCGCGGCGAGCAGCGATCGGTTCATCGTCACCGATCGCACCCGATCGGCGACCAGTCGCTCAGCGTCGGTACTCGCAAGCACCTCGGTCGCGATCGCGATCGACGGCACGGCGATCGGAAACGGACCGCCCGCGTCGCGCAGCCGCCGGGCGAACTCGGGAGACGCCTCGGCCCAGCCGACGCGAAGACCCGCGAGCCCCCAGGCCTTGCTGAGGGTCCGCACCATCACGGTGCGGGGAAGATCGCGACCGGCATCGGCGATCGTCTCGAACGCCGCCGCGTCGTCCGCCTCGAACTCGGTGTACGCGAGGTCGAGCAGCAACCGCGGATCGGGACACGCGGCCCGAAGGTCGGTCAGCGCCTCGACCCCCGCGACGAGGCCGGTCGGATTCGCGGGCGTGGCAAGGGCGAGGAGATCCGCCCCGCGGGCGGCGTCGGCGAGATCGGCGATCGGAAGATCCCCGTCGAGCCACGGCACGGTGCGAACGGTCGCCCCGCACGCCTCCGCGAAGTGCCGGAACATCGGGAACGTCGGATCGGTGAGCACCACGACCGAACCCGAACGAAGCACCGTGCGGCAGATCCGGTCGATCGCGTCGTCACCACCCGCGGTCGCGACGATCCGCGCCGGATCGACCCCCGAGCGACGGGCGATCGTCCGTTCGAGTTCCGTGCGATCGGGATACCGCGCGACCATCGCGGAGGCGACCGCCGGCGAGGCGGGCAGCGCCGGACCGCCGATGCACTCGTTGGCATCGAGCCGGAGGGTGATCGGACGACCGAGCCGATCGCGATCCGATCGGATGTCCAACCGCGGCGGCGATGAGACGGTGATCGTGCTCACGGAATCACCTGCCGCGGCTCGCTCACCACGAGGTCCGTGCCGCCGGCCGCACGAATCCGGCCGACGAGTTCGGGGAAGTCGGTGCGCGGCACCGCGGCGCGGACTGCGAATCCGTCACCGGCCAGACGAGACACGGTCGGTCGTCGCATGCACGGCAGCACCGCGAGCACCTCGTCGAGCCGCGAGTCGGCCACATTCAACTCGACCAGCAGTCGGGACCGCGCCTCGATCACCGATCGCAGCAGGTCCGCGACCCGTTCGACGAACGCGCGACGCTCGGGACGGTCCATCGCCTGCCGCGAGGCGTAGAGCCGGGTGGACGAGGTGCGGATGACGTCCACGATCTCCAGCCCGTTGGCCGCGAGCGTCGCGCCGGTCTGCACGACATCGACGATGACATCGGCGTCCTCGGGCGGCAGCACCTCGGTCGCGCCCCAGCTTCGAACCGGAATCGCATCCACGCCCCGCGTCGCCGCCCACACCGCCGCCAGACGCGGAAGTTCGCTGGCGATCCGCAGCCGCGCGCCCGGTTCGATGCGGGTGTCGGGCGGCGCGGCCGCGACGATCCGCACCTGATCGAGTCCGGTGTCGAGCACCTCGACGACGTCCACGTTCAGTTCCTCGACCCAGTCGCTCCCCGCGAAGCCGAGATCACGAGAGCCCGCGGCGAGCATCGAGACGATCGCCTGCGGCTTGAGCCGCTTGGCTTCCAGTCCGTCGAGGCCGAGGATCGTCGGTCGGTAGCCGCGGGCCTCCGGCCGCACGGTGAGACCCGCCTCCGCGAGCAGTCGATCGACTTCCGGCTGCATGCGGCCCTTGGGAAGGCCGAGACGAAGGGGGAGGCGGAGGCTGTCGCGAGCGGACGGAGGGGTGACGCCGGGAGGCGTCGGTTCGGTGGCGAGGGGCATGGCAGCAGGTCCTGGGGACCGGCCCGGGCTCCGACGCCGTCGGATCCGCGCGGATCCGACACAGAACGACGCCGGCGTGCGGGCCGGCGTCGAGGTCGTTCAAGTCGTGGAGGTCGCGACGATCGAACGCATCACCGGCGGGCACGGCCATGGTGATGGCCGTGGTGCACGGAATGCGCGTGATGCTGGATCAAGATGATCGAGGTCGCGGACATGGGGCGGGGACGATAGGCCCACGACGGGCGGCCGTCAAGCGAGGCCGTGTGGGTTGGAGGTCAGAGGTTGGAGGATGGAGAACGGCGAACCGGCCCGCCTCCCGATGCCTCACCCCCGACACGATCCGCCATAAAGCGGGACAGGCGACATTTTCCGGGACGGATCGTCACAACCGCCGCCCCCATCCACAGGGGGATCGGGGCGGCGGTGGGTGGGTATTCAGATGTACGCGGAGCACGCCCGGCGATCGGGTCGCCTTGCTTGCCTGCTCAGGCGACGCGGCTTCGTCGGCTCCGCACGCCGCCCGCTCCCAAGGCCAAGACCGCAAGACCGCCGAGGCCGGGGACTGCGCCACCGCCGCCACCGCCACCGCCACCGCCACCCGGCGTGTACTGCGCCGCGGTGTTCGCGGTGTTCTCCAACGCCCACCGCTCGACGGTGACGATGTTGCTGGTCGCGTCCATACTCAATTCGACCCAGCCGTAGTAGTAATCGGATCCGCTGGAGAATCGGATGCCGAGGGCGCCGGTCGCACCCCTCGAGAGCTTGTTCTCGATGTCGTGCGCGGTTCCGTGCGTCGAAATCGCAGCCCTCCAGAAATGTGCCGTGGAATAGCCCGCGCTTTGCGACGACGACAGCGCGGTGGACCCGATCAGGACGGACTGGTCCCAGTTCGCAGGTGCGTTCCGCCCCGCGCTTCCGTAGTTGATGAAGGACAGGTTGGCGTTGGGACCCCAGAAGTTCTGGTCGCCGTTCGAACCGGTTCCGAAGAAATTGATCTGGAACGACGCCTTGAACGACGCGATCAGTTGAAGATCGGCCGAAGGTTGGGCCCACCACCCAGTCTGCGGCAGAGCCTGACCGACGCTCCAGATCTGAAGGTCGGCCATGGTCTGACCGGCGACCATGGACGCCGCGAGACCCGCGACGGACTGGACACCCGCCACGCGGGCGTACGACGACAGACGGCGGGAACGTGGCGTCATCGTCTCGACTCCTTGCATCTTTCCGACTCCGTGCATGTTTCTGACTCCTGCTCTTCTGACTTCAGGGAGGGGTGGCGCCGGGAAACGGATCCGGACGACCGTGGAGGGGAACCGAGATCCACGGGTGATCCCCCGGACCGGGCTCCAACCTACTCACCAGCCTCCCTGAATCCAGAGCCCGCTCCCGGAGTCGCCGGGGAATCCGTTGGCGCCAACACTTTTCGACCTCCCGGCCGCCGCGAGCCCTCCAATCAGCCAGGCGCGTCCCGAACACCCCGGAATCGATGGCTACACTCCGAGGCGATGGACCGATCGGACGCCCTTCACCCCCGCCTCGCCGTCATCACGAAGGCCGCGCACGAGATCCACGCGGCGTGCCACCATGCCGCGATCGGGACGATCTCGATCGACGGCTCGGTCCGGCAGGTCGCCAGACGGCTCGACATCGGCGACTACACCGCGTGGAAGTTCCTCAACCTGCTCCGCGCTGTGACGACGGCCGACATCATCGCCGCGATTCCCGGCGAACGAGGCCGTCAGGCGATCATCGAGGCCATCGAGCGTCGAGCGACCGACGCCGACACTCCGCGCCGACTGCGGGAGGCCTTCGACGCGTTCTTCACGATCTGCCGCGATCTCGGATGTCGGCCCGGCGAGGTCGCGATGATGACCGGTCTCGATCGGGAGCCGGCCGCCACGACGAAGCGTCGGGAGCGGGCCGCCCGTCGCATGGCGAAGGACTACGCCGAACTGCGTGGGCATCGGATCGACCTGGTCCTTGGCGGCATCATCGCGCTTCCGTCACCTGAGGATCCAGAGTTCTTCGACGTCTGGGCGTATCAACTCTCGCATGGAATCACTCGATTCCGATCGGGGCTTCCCATCCTCGTGCACATGCAGGAAGAGATCGAGGATGAGGCGTGTCGAGTTCGCACCGACGGCCTCGGATCGCTGGTGCGCGAGGCGGGTACGCCGGATCTCGAAGAGGCGGAACTCGTGGTCTCGCGGAGAGGCGAGCGGACGCTGCTCCACGTCGATCCACGGCCGGATCGCATCGAACCGGTCACCACCGGTTTTCTCGAATTCACACCCAGAATGGGTCGGATTCTCTTCGAACCCGAATACACCACGCCGAGGCGCCGCTGGTACGAGGTGACCTCGACTCCCATCCGGCGGGTCGTGATCGAATACCTCCAGCCCCGCTCCATTCCCGGTCCGACCGACGCCTTCGCGGTCTCCGAGTTCGTGCCGCCGACTGGAAGTCACTTCCCGGATCCGGTGGAACTCGATCCCGTCCCCCTCGACGTGCCGGTCGAGTCGATCTCGACCCCGATCCTGTCCGATGACCTCGCGACCGCCCGACCGTACCACGACGCCCTCATTCGAAAGGCGCTGAGCGGGACCGATTGGCGAGTCGAGGATCTCTGCGGTATCCGAGCCACCCAGGTGGACCCCCCTCCAGGCACGATGCTCACGCTCGCACACTTCGCCCCGACCCGCGACGAATGACGATCCGCCGCACGCCGCTCAGGCGGGTGGGTGCGCCAGCATCCACTGGAACACGCTCGACTCGGGCTGCGTCTCGACCCCGAGATGCCGCAACATGTTGAGGCACTGGGCGCGATGGTGCATCGAGTGGGTCACCACATGCGTCGCGATACCGCCGCGGCTGAACCGGTAGGATCGACCGCCTCGCTCGGGGGTGAGCACCTCGTCCATCGGGCCGCCGAGAACCGCGGTCCGGAACTCGGCGGACGCGGTCTCGTGCAGGGCGCGAATGTCCGCCACGGACATCGGCGACTCGGACTGCTCGGGCCGGAACCGAGGCTCGGCCCGATTCAGCACATCGGTCCAGCCGATCATCGCCCCGACATTGTGGGCGAGCGTCGGGCGAAGCGAGCCGAGTCCCATCTCGAAGGGGTGATCGAGTGCCGCGTCGGTCAGCAGGTCGCAGGCATCGAAGAGTCTCTCGTTCGCCCAGTGGTCGAAGTCGAGCAGCACGAGCATGGGATCTGTGGTCATGCGGGGGAGTGTAGAGAATGGGAGACGGGGTCTGTCCCGATGTTTCCGCGATGCCCTGCCCCCGACACGGTCCGCCGTAAATCGGGACAGGCGACATTTTCCGGCCGGTCCTTCTCTTCTTGGGGTGCGGCAGAAGAACACCGCCCCGGTCCTCCCGAAGAATCGGAGGGACCGGGGCGGCTTGAAGGAGATTCTGCTTCGCAGGGCGTCGGTCAGGCGACGCGGCTGCGCCGGCTCCGCACGCCGCCAGCACCCATCGCCAGCGCCGCAAGACCGCCGAGGCCGGGGACTGCGCCACCGCCGCCACCGCCACCCGGCGTGTACTGCGCCGCGGTGTTCGCGGTGTCCTCGAGCGCCCAACGCTCGACGGTGATGATGCCGTTCGCGTCCTCGCTCACCTCGACCCAACCGTAGTAGTAGTCGCCGCTGTCTTCGAAGCGAATGCCGAAGGCACCGGTCTCACCCGACTCGATCTGTTTGTGGATGTCGTTCGAGGTGGTGCGGCTGCTGGTCGCCCGGTACCAGGAGTGGGAGGTGCTTCCACGGATGGACGCCACGCCATCGAGGGCATTGGCCCCGATGAGGACGGTGGCCGCCCAGATCGCCGGATCGTTGCCAGTGCTGTAGTTGATGAGCGACAGGTTGTTGTTCGGCGCCCAGAAGACCTGATCACCCCCAGGGCCGGACCCGAAGAAGTTGATCTTGAACGCCGCGTTGAAGGTGGCCGCGAGCTGGAGGTCCTGCGACGAGGCCTGGTTCTGCGGAAGGGCCTGACCGACGCTCCAGATCTGGAGACCGGCCTCGGCGTGGCCGGTCAGCCCGGTGACCGCCGCTCCTGCGACCGTGGGAACCGCGGCAATGCGGGCGTACGACGAGAGACGGGACAAATGACTCATCTTGAACTTCTCCTCAATAGAGACAAAGTGACTGGGGAACCCGTGACTGGACATTGGGACTTCGGTCTGCCCTCCGGCTTCCGAAGAAACGACGGCGGCCGGCGAGAGTACTCAAGCGTCCCAGCGATTCCACAGGCACACTGCGAACAGCACGAGAATTCTGTTTGCGCAGACAAGAATCGCGTCTTCGCACACGCGCACGCTGTTCGCGCCAACAGCCGATCGTTCGACCGCGCTGACCCACCGAATCGGCGTGGTCGGTCTCAGTCCCTTTCCGATCTCTATCATCCTCGACATGTCGAACGACCCCGTCACTCGGTCTCGCAATCGATTCGATGCCATCGTCGCCGCAGCTCGGTCGATTCAAGCTGCGATTCGGGCGGCGCTCCAGGACAGGATCCCGCCCGGTGCCTCGGTACGGGCCGTCGCCCGCCGGCTGGACATCGGTCCCTACCTCGCCTGGAAGATGCTGGGGATGATCCGGTCCGATGACATCCATGAGATCATCGGAGGGATTCCAGGCACCCGTGGCTGCCGGTCGCTGAGCGAATCCATCCGCAGGACATTCGGCGACGAGCACGCGGCCGAGCGAGTGACTCAGGCGTTCGAGAGGTATCGAGAACTGATCGCAGACCTGGATTACGACCAGCAGGAGCTGGCGATCATGCTCAGTCACGATCAGGGCACGCGGCTTGGCTCCACTCAGGCTGAGGCAACCGCCGCGAAGGTGGTGGAGCACTACTCCCTGCTTCGCGGCCATCGGATCGAGCTCGCGCTCGGCGGGACGCTCGCCCTTCCCTCGACCAATCACCCCGGTCGGTTCGATGCCGTGCACTACGAACTGCTGCACGGAATCAGCCGTCTGCGACCGGGGAAGCCCATCCTGGTTCACACCCGCAACACCGTCTACGACGAACGACAGCACGATCGTTCGGACATCGGCGCCGACCTCGTTGCGTCGGCGAGCACGCCGGATCTCGATGATGAGGAGATCGTGGTCACCCGGACCGACACCACCATGACCGTCCATCTCGATCTGAGGCCGGATCGGATCGAGCCGGTCACGGTGGGATTCCTTCAGGTCGTGCCGAACATGGGCTCGATCCTCGCCCCGAAGGATCGGATCCGGCCGCGGAAGCGGTGGTTCGACAACTCGGCCTTCCCGGTCCGCAAGGTCATGGTCGAGTACCTCCAACCCGCTGCGGTTCCCGGCCCGACCGACGCGATCGCGAACTCGGAATTCATGTCTCCCGGTGGACCGACGTCGAGCATCTCCTCGAACGCTGATCCGGTTCCCATCCCGACCCCGGTGTCGTGGCACAAGACCCCCGACCTCACGGACCACATGGCGTCGGTGGCACCCTTTCATCGCGAGCTGCTGACCACGGCCCTCTCCGGCACCGGGATCGCATTGGACGACCTGCGCTGCGTCCGCGCCGAGCAGATCTTTCCCTTGCCGTCCACCGTGGTCACACTGATCTTCTATCCGGCGACCGACGCCGACGTCGCGGACTCGTCGGATCGGTGACGGTCAGTCGTCCGCGGGCGCGGCGGCAACGACCTGGTCGTCCGCGGGCGGCACCAGTTCGGGATCCACGCCCTTCGAGGCCTTCGAGACGAGGAAGAGCGCCACGGTCGAGATGATCGCCACGCCGATCAGGTTGAGCACGAAGCCCTCGCGGGCCATCAGCTTGATCGACACCTCGTCG
>JAUIHC010000631.1 GCA_030432455.1 Phycisphaerae bacterium
CCCGCGGGTTGGCGAGGCAGGAGCGCCGAGACGACGGCCCCGATCCACGCACTCGCCCCGCCGATGCCGCCCGCGAGGGCGACCAGCAGCAGGAAGCGGTCGGTCCAGAGTCGCGCGGTGACCGGCGGAATGACCAGCATCGCGACCACGAGCACGATCCCGACCGCCTGCAGTCCGGCGACCGTGACCAGCGCGATCAGCGTCAGGATCGCGGCATCGAGCGTCCCGGTCGGCCATCCGCCGGCGCGGGCGTGATCCTCGTCGAAGGAGAGCAGCAGGAACTCGCGGCGAAGGAGTCCGGTCGCGATCGCGACCACCGCGGCGAGGCCGGCCATGAGCCAGGCGTCCCGCGGAAGCATCGAGGCGGTCCGGCCGAACAGGAAGTGGCCGAGCCCGGCGCTGCTGGACGGCGCATTCGCCTGGATCCAGCTCAGCAGCACGACGCCCGCCCCGAAGAAGACGCTCAGCACCACCGCGATCGCGGCATCGTCGCGGAGCCGGGTGTGTCGAACGAGGCCCTGGATCGTCGCCACCCCGAGGAGGCCCGAGGCCGTGGCGCCGGCCAGCAGCACCGGGAGCGATCGCCCCGAACCGCCGAGCGAGATCGAGACGAGGAACGCGATCGCGATGCCGGGAAGGGTGGCATGGCCGAGCGCGTCGGCGACGAGCGAGCGGCGTCGCAGGAGCGCGAAGACGCCGACGATGCCCGCCGCCGCCCCGAGCATCGTGGTGCCGAGGATGACCACCGTGGTGTTCAGGCCCGCCTGCAGCGTGGCGACCTCGACGATCTCGGTGAGACTCGGAAACCCCTGGGCAGGGGCGGGGGCAGGGACAGGGGCAGGGGATCCGCTCATTCGCGGCGACCTCGCTGGCGGGCGAGCGCCTCGGCGGCCTCGGCGAGCAGGGTCAGACGACCGCCGTAGGTCTTGTGAAGGTTCTCCTGCGTGAACACCGATTCCACGGGACCGGCGGCGACCACCCGCATGTTGAGGAGGATCACCTCGTCGAAGTACTCGGGCACCGTCTGCAGGTCGTGATGCACGACGAGCACGGTGCGACCGCGATCTCGCAACTCGCGCAGCACCTCGACGATCGTGCGTTCGGTCGCGGCATCGACGCCCGCGAACGGCTCGTCCATGAAGGAGAGCTCGGCGTCCTGGGCGAGGGCCCGGGCGAGGAAGACCCGCTGTTGCTGTCCACCCGAGAGCCGGCTGATCTGACGATCCTCCAGACCCTCGAGTCCGACGCGGCGCAGGCACTCGCGGGCGAGGTCGCGATGGCGCCGCCGGATCGGCCGACACCACCCGATCGAGCGGTAGAGGCCCATGCACGCGACATCGAGGGCGGAGACTGGAAAGTCCCAGTCCACGGATTCCCGCTGCGGCACATAGCCGACCCGGTGCCGCTGGGCGGCGAGCGATCCGCCCCAGAACTCGACCACGCCGCTCGCCCGTGGCACGAGATCGAGCGCGGCCTTGATGAGCGTGCTCTTGCCGGCGCCGTTGGGGCCGACGATCGCGATCAGACGGCCGGCGGG
>JAUIHC010000632.1 GCA_030432455.1 Phycisphaerae bacterium
CTGATGAGCCATCTCGGGCGGCCGGCCGGCACCGGGTACGAGGCCGCATTCTCGCTCGCGCCCGTGGCCACGCGACTCGCCGAGCACCTCGGTCGCCCCGTCGCCTTCCCGAGTCAGGACTGCATCGACGACGCCGCGAAGGCTGCGATCGCCGCGATGGCCGCGGGCGATGTCGTGCTGCTCGAGAACCTGCGGTTCCACAAGGCCGAGAAGACCGGCGACGCCACGTTCGCGGCGGCGCTCGCTGCGGGCATCGACGCCTACTGCAACGACGCCTTCGGCACCGCGCACCGGGCCGACGCCTCGATGGTCGCGGTGGCCGAGGCGATGGGCGATCGTCCGCGGGTCGCGGGTCGGCTGCTCGAGAAGGAACTGCAGTACCTCGGGGCCGCGATCGAGTCGGCCGAGCGTCCGTTCGTGGCGATCCTCGGCGGGGCGAAGGTCTCGGACAAGCTCAAGACCATTCGGCGTCTGGCGGGCACCGTGGACAGCCTGATCGTGGGCGGGGCGATGGCGTTCACGCTGCTCGAGGCGAAGGGCCACACCGTCGGCAAGAGTCTCGTCGAGCGGGACATGGTCGAGGAGGCGGGTCGCATGATCGAGGAGGTCGCCGCGGCGGGCACCGACCTCGTGCTCCCGAGCGACTTCATCTGCGCGACCGGGATCCAGGCCGGTCTCCCGACCTCGGTCCACGGCGAGGATCTGCCCGAGGACGTCATGGGCCTCGACATCGGGCCGGCGTCCTCGGCCCGCTTCGCCGGGGTGGTCCGAGCGGCGAGGACCGTGGTCTGGAACGGGCCGATGGGTCTCTTCGAGGTCGAGCCCTACGACGCGGGCACCCGGGCGGTCGCGGCGGCGCTCGTCGAGGCGACCGAGGCCGGGGCGACCACCATCATCGGCGGCGGCGATACCGCGGCCGCGATCCAGGGCTTCGGGCTTGGAACCAGGGTCTCGCACGTCTCCACCGGCGGTGGGGCGAGTCTCACCATGCTCGAGGGCAGTCCGATGCCCGCCCTCGACATGCTCGATCACGCCTGAGCGCCGGCGATCGAGATCGTTCGTTGATCCGGTCGAGGTCCCGCGGATACGCTGTTCTCGGCCGTCGGTGATCTCCGATCGCCGTCGGCCTCGCACTTCGCCCACCCTTCAGTCTGGAGACCTGCTCCGATGCTTCCGATCCGATTCACCGGCGCCGTCCTCGTCGCGGCCCTCGCCACCGTGGTCCAGGCCAAGGAACTCAAGGTCGGCGACACCGCCCCCGAGGTCCGGATCGACGAGTGGATCCAGGGCGAGACGACGGTCGGCGAGGGCAAGCCCTACATCGTCGAGTTCTGGGCCACCTGGTGCGGGCCGTGCAAGGTCGCGATCCCGCACATGAACGAGCTCTACAAGAAGTATCAGGGCGACGGTCTCAAGGTGATCGGGGTGAGCGACGAGAAGAACGCCGTCGGCAAGGTGAAGGACTTCGTTCGCCAGCAGGGCGACCGGATGACCTACTCGGTCGCGATCGACGGCGGGGTCAAGAACGACTGGTTCA
>JAUIHC010000633.1 GCA_030432455.1 Phycisphaerae bacterium
CCCTTCATCCGTGGATCCGTGACCTACGCCCGCTTCCGTCTCGGCGGCGATGCGCCCGCCCGCATCGACGAGACCGTCCTCGACGCCCTCAAGGCGGGCAGGCTCTCGCCGACGGTCGGGGTTCCCGTCGAGGTCGAGACCGGATGGACCGCCGGTGAGCACATCCTCGACCACGACTTCTCGTGGGAGCGATGCGTCTTCGACTCGTGCCTGCACGCCGCCATGCGGCTCGACTCGGTGCGGGTGCCGTCGGAGATCAAGGCCGCGTATCTCGCGCAGGAGCAGTCGGCGCTTCGCAAGGCGAACGCCGACCGCTTCGGTGACGAGTCGGGCCTGCCCGCCCGTCCGCTCGGTCGCAACGCGAAGAAGGAGGCGAAGGAGGCGGCCGAGCGTCGTTGGCTCGAGGAGGTCGCCGATGGTCGCTACCGCTCCAGCAAGCTCGTGCCGATGCTCTGGAATCCCGCGAAGGCGACGGTGCTCGCGCCCGCGACCAGCGATCGGATCTCCGACGCGCTCCGCGACCTGCTGCAGACGACGCTCGGCGCGAAGCTCTCCTCGATCGGTTCCGGCGGGCTCGCTCTGGACCTTCTCGCGGCCCGTGGCCGGTCCTCGGCGTTCGACGATGCGATGCCCGACGCGTTCTGCGCCGCCCCGACGCCGCGCACCGCCGAGCTGGCCGCCATGGTCGGCGAGCGGCCTGAGGTGCCGTGGGCCCAGGCCGGTCCCGAGCCGAAGGACTTCCTCGGCAACCTCTTCCTCATGTGGCTCTGGTACCACGCCGAGAAGCGCGAGGGGCTCATCGATCTGCCCGACGGTCGCGGCATCGCGATCGTGGTCGATCGCACGATCGACATGGACTGCGCGTGGGGGGTCACCGGCCGACAGTCGCTGCGGGGTGATGCGCCCGGCCGCAGTGCCGAGGCCGCGAAGGCGCTCCAGCAGGGCAAGTGGCCGCGGAAGCTCGGGCTCATCGTCTCGGACGGCGAGTTCGAGTGGACGTTCGATCTGCAGGGCGATCTCTTCCGAGTCGGCGGACTCAAGCTGCCGAAGCCCGACGAGAAGCCGGGCAGCGAGCGGGAGGCGATCGAGCAGCGGATCCAGTCCACGCTCGAACTCGACGACATCCTCGTCGCCCTCTACGACAGCTTCATCCAGGAGCGGTTCGGATCGTCCTGGTCCACGCGCCGCGGCGAACTGCGCGAGTGGATTGCGGCGAAGGGCGGCCGCGCCGTGCCGGCGGCGGGACCGTCAGCGGTCGTGGAGATGGTGTCGGGGTGAGGCGGGAAGATGGAACCCAGAAGAACAACCCAGAGAGGATGGAGAACAGAGGATCGACCATTGGGGGGCGTGGGACAGGCGTCGCATCTCGCGATGATGGTCGAGGTCCGAGTTCGCGTTCGGCGCCTGTCCGATGTGGCGAGAGATTCGGGATCGGGCGCCCGTCGGTGGTCTCGCGTCAGCATCGCGCCGCGGTCACGAATGCTCTGATCCGCTCGTGATCCTTGACCCCGCGCACACGCTCCACGCCGCTGGAG
>JAUIHC010000117.1 GCA_030432455.1 Phycisphaerae bacterium
GGCATCCTCGTCCAACACCGACGCTCGCCCGATGTTGACCACGATCCCGCCCGCGACGGCGTCGAGCACCGTCGCCTCGACCACGCGGTCGGTCTCGGGTGCGGCGGGGATCGCGATCATGAGCACGTCGGCCCCGTCGATCCTCGAGGCGAGATCGGAGGAGGACCAGCGGTCGCCCGACGGGGGGCGTCCGATCGCCGTCACGGTCATCCCGAGCGCCTCGAGACTGCGGACGAGTCGGCCTCCGATCGCGCCGCGGCCGAGGACGGCGGCGCGGCCCCCCTCCAGTCGGCGGCTCGGGCGTGGTGCGTAGCGAGGCCGCCAGTCGCCGGTGCGGAGCAGGGGATCCAGGCGATGCACCCCGCGGGCCGCGGCGAGCAGCAGGGCGAGCCCGGTCTCGGCGGCGCTCGCGGCGTTGTGGTGGATGTTCCGGATCCGGACGTCGGTCCGCCCCGAGTCGGCGACCGCCTGCACGAGGGGGCGGGGGATGCCCGCCCACGGAACGATGATCGTGCGGAGCGAGGCCGTCCGGCGGAGTTCCTCAGGCGTGAGGCGGCTGCCCACCAGAACCTCGGTCTCGGGATGGATCCGGGCGGTCGGGCCGCGATCCAGCGCGGCGACATCCCTCACCAGCGGAGCGAGCGCATCGACGAACGGGTCGCCATCGCCGTCCGGAGTCGGCGTGATCGAGGCCGAGTCGCCATCGGTCGCCAGATGCACCCGAAGCATTCGGGGGTCCCTCGGACTGCGAGTCAGCCGAGACCGCCCTTGAGGTCTCCGCTGAACTTCGCACGCAGCTTCTTCATGATGGGATCCTCGGGGCGGGCCGCCGAGGCGCCGTCGTCCCGTCCACCCCGGCCCTTCTCGGAGGCGGGGCGTTCCTCGAGCGCCTTCTTCGAGAGGCTGATCCGGCCGCGATCGGCGTCGATGGAGAGGATCTTCACCTGCACGACCTCGCCGACCCGCAGCTCGCGGTCGAGGCGATCGATCCGGCGGTGACTCACCTCGGAGATGTGCAGGAGTCCCTCGACGCCCTCGGAGATCTCCAGGAACGCCCCGAAGTCGGCGATCTTCCGCACCGTGCCGGCCACGGTCGCGCCGGCCTCGAGGGTGTTCATGATCTCCGACCGCGGGTCGCTCAGGACCGCCTTGCGGCTCAGGCCGATCTTGGTCTGCTCGCCGCTGGTGTCGATCTTCGTGACCACGACGTCCAGCGTGTCGCCGACCTTCACGACGTCGCCCGGGTCGCGGACCCGCTCGTGGGCGAGTTCGGTGACGTGGATCAGGCCATCGACACCGCCGAGGTCCGCGAAGGCGCCGTACTGCTGCACGCTCGTGACGACCACGGTCCGTCGTTGGCCGGGCTGCAGTTCGGCGAGGATCTTCTCCGCATTGGCGGCCCGTTCCTCCTCGAGCACGACACGGCGGCTGAGGACGAGCCGGTCCCGCTTCTTGTCGAGCTGGGTCACGCGGCAGGAGATCTTCTCGCCGAGCATGACCGAGATGTCCGGGATGTGCCGGATGTCGATCTGGCCGGCGGGCATGAAGCCGGTGTGGTGCGAGACCTCGACCTCGAGCCCGCCCTTGTTGACGCCGGTGACGCGCCCCTCGACCGTCTGGCCGACCTCGAGAGAGCCCCAATCGGCCTTCTGCACCGCGCCCGGGACGCTGAGCACGAACAGCCCCTCGGCGTCGAGCCGCTCGACCAGGAACTCCTGGTCCGAGCCGATGGCCGGCGGCTCGCTGAACTGGGACAGCGGACAGACGCCCTGTCGCTTGGGGCCGAACTCGACCATCACATCGCCGTCGCGGATCAGCACGACCGTGCCGGTGCGGGTCCGGCGACCGTCCTGCAGGTTGATCCGGGTGCCGGCGGGGGGGGCGGGCTCGTCCGCGAGCGCCATGAGATCGACCCCGGCGAGGGCCGCGGCGATCTCGTCCTCGAGATTCGAGCCGCCATCATCGGCGGAGGAGGCCGAGGCCGGAGCTGCCGACGGCTCGCTCGACGAGTCCCCGATCGAGGCTCGCATGGCGGCATCGATCTCCGCCGCGGTGTCCGCTGCAGCAGGCGTGTCGGGCGTCTTCTCCGACTCGGCGTCGGCGGGGTGCGGGTCGGAATGCTGGGCGGGGTCGGTCATCGAGCTCGGTCTCCGTGGTCGCCGTCGAGGCGACGGGAAGAGAAGGATACCCAGTGCGAACGTGGAACCGGACCCGGTCCAGGTTCCGTATCGCGATCCATCGTGCGGGACCCGTTCGGGCAACCGCGACCTCGATGTCGGCACCGGCCGGTGGTTCGCTGATCGCGTGTCCGAGACGCCCCGGGTATAGTCCGCGGCCTCCGTCCGTGCCTTCGGGCGCCGGTGGGTTGCGGTGCGTTCGATCGTCCACGATCGGCGTTCCAGGCATCGATCTGACGCGTTTTCGCGACGTTTCCAGAGAGGCGAACGTATGGCAGCAAGCAAGGCCGCGTGGGGTGTCGAAGTCGGTTCCTATGCCGTGAAGGCGATCCGGCTGGAACGCTCCGGGGACCAGTTGGTGGTCTCCGACTTCGGCGAGTTCCGACACAAGAAGCCCCTCAGCACCCCTGATCTGAACGTTGACGAGGCGGTCCGGATCACCCTCGGCCAGCTGGTGAGCCAGAAGAACCTCGAGAACGAGACGCTCGTCATGAGCATCGAGGGGCGGTCCTCGCTGCCTCGGTTCGCCAAGCTCCCGCCCGCCGACAAGAAGGCGCTGCCCAAACTCGTCGAGTTCGAGGCCGTCCAGCAGATCCCCTTCCCGATCGAGGAGGTGGAGTGGGATGCCAAGACCTTCGAGTCCGAGGACTCGCCCGAGGTCGAGGTCGGCATCTTCGCGATCAAGAAGGATGTGCTCGAGCACCGTCTGGCAGTGTGGAGCGAGCACGGGCTCAACCCCCAGACCATCACCCTGGGGCCGGTCGCCGTCTACAACGCCGTCCGGTACGACCTGGCCGGCGCCGGGCGGAAGCCCTTCGTGGTGCTGGACATCGGCACCCGATCGAGCGACCTCGTCGTCGTCGACGGCGAGAACTGCTGGATCCGGACGTTCCCGATCGGCGGAAGCGACTTCACCGAAGCGATCGCGGAGACCTTCAAACTCCCGTATTCCAAGGCCGAGCGGCTCAAGCAGGAGTCCGCGACCAGCAAGTACGCCAAGCAGATCATGCAGGCGATGCGGCCGGTCTTCGGCGACCTGCTGGAGGGTGTCCAGCGGTCGATCAGCTTCTATGAGAACTCCCATCGCGGCGTGAAGCTGGAGACCGTCCTCGGGGTGGGCAGCACGTTCAAGATCCCCGGTCTGCGGAAGTTCCTTGGGGCTCAGCTCGGGCTCAACGTCGCCCGCTTCGACGAGTTCCGTCGGCTTCAGGTCGAGGGGCGACTGGCGTCCGACTTCGCCAGCCAGGGCGTGAGCATGGCGACCGCCTACGGCCTGGCGCTCCAGGGCCTCGGGGAGGCGGCGATCGAGGTGAACCTCACCCCGTCCGCGGTGCTGCGGGAGCAGGTCTGGGCCGCGAAGACCAAGTGGTTCGTCGGGGCCGCGGCCGTCGCGGTCGCCGCCAGCGGATTGATGTTCGTTCCGGCGATCTCCGCGCAGAGCAGCATGGGAGCGGGCACCGTCCGCGGCAAGGCCGAGGTGGACTCGGTCAAGAGCCTCGCCAATCGACACAAGAGCGAACTCGATCGGATCTCGGGCGAGGCCAACGTGGGCTATCGGGCCGCCAACTTCGAGCGACTGCTCGACAACCGCGAGGTCTGGCCGCACCTGGTCTCCGACGCCATGGGGGCCATCGCGGCGGCGGGACCGCAGCCGGAGCTCCTCGGATCGGATCTTCGCCGGATCAAGGGAATCGACGCCGGCGATCGCCGCCTGGTGCTGCTCGAGGATCTGTCCGGCGCCTACGCGGTCGACGGTCAGGACCGATTCATCCGGGTCCAGATGCAGGTCGCCTTCAGCAACGATTCCACCAACCCCCCGACGGCGTTCATCAACGACACCGTCGGGCGACACCTCAACCAGTTGGCGGCCGCGGGCCCCCGGGACGGCGTTCCGTACGTCATCGTCCCGGAGTCGTTCAGCTCGAATCCCGGAGATCTCCAGCAGGTCACCGTCGCCGCCGACGGTTCCTCCAGCCGGACGTCCGCCTCTCCGGCGGGCAGTGGCCGCGGATCCTCCGGGGCGGGCGTCGGCGCTCCCGGGTCGTTTGGCGGTGGTGGTGCCGGACTCGGCGCCGGTGGCGGGGCCACGGGGGCCGGCGGTGCCGGTCAGCCCGGCAAGCGGCGTCCGACCGGCGGCGTCGTCGATCCCAACGCGGATCCGACCGGCATCGGCAGTTCCGGCGGTGGTTTCGCGCCGGGAAACAGCAGCGGAGGTGGTTTCGGCAGCAGTGGCGGTACCGGAGGTGGCGGCGGCTGGAACACCGGTCAGCCCGGATCCGGAGGAGGCTCCACTGCCCGTTCCGAGTCGTCCCTCAACCTCGACGCGGAGGCGCCGATCCCCGGCGAGCCGTCACTCTACGAGGAAGGCGATGTCTTCCACGTCGCTCGGGTCACCTTCACGGTGAAGCTCATCGACGATGGTCCCGCCTCTCCGGACGCCTGACCTCGCCCGCGATCGCCTCCCCGTCCTCGGCATCGTCCATCGGCCCGCAGAAAGGCCCTTTCACGCATGACTCCCATTCTTCACTGGATCAAGTCCCACCTCGTCGTCGTGATCTGCGCGGTGGTCATCCTGGTCGCCCCGATCGCGTCGTACGTCGTCTCTTCGGGCATGGTCGAGGAACTTCGGACCGAGCTTCGCGGCACCGCCGGATCGCTCCGGGACCTCGATCGGTTCCGGTCGACGACCGTGTCCGTCGAGGTGCCGGGCGGCCAGTCGATCTCGGTGAGCGGGGTGGCCAACCCCAGGCTGATCGAGGCCTACGGCTCCGCGGTTCAGCGGATCGCCGGCGCGGCCGCCAAGGTCCATGACGCCGGACTCGAGCACAACCGTCGGTCGGGTGGTCGCCTGCGGGGCGTTGACGACATTCTCCCCGGGCACTTCCCGGTGCCGCCGTCGAAGCTCGATCTCGAGAACATGCCGTTCCGCATGCACGAGGCGCTGGTCGGCGCGTACGACCGACTCCTTCGTGAGGTCGGTGCGGGCATGCCCCCGGAGGTGGCGGACGTGATCGAGACCCTCGAGCGTCGTCGCATGGTCTTCGTGGCGGGGCAGCGGAAGGACTCCGTCGACGATCTCGACGCCGATGAACTCTCGGCCATGCGGCAGGAACTGAGCGACATGCGGCTGAGCGTCTATCGAGCCGCCGCCACGGGTGAGGACGGCTCGCGTCCGATCACCTTCTACGCCGACGCGTCGGTGCTCGACATCCCGGCTCGGCCGTCCGGGGCCTTGAGTCTGGCCACGATGTTCGACTGGCAGTGGCGGTACTGGGTCGTCGAGGACATCCTGAGGGCGGTGGCCACCGCCAACGACGGACGCGATGTCCTGACCGGACCGGTGAAGCGAGTCGTCTCCCTCGATGTGGCCGAGATCGGTGCCGGGGGTGGAGCAGGTGACGCCGGGATGGGTGGTTCCGCCGGCGGCGGTGGGGGCGGCATGGGTGCTCCTGGGATGGGATCGCCGGGCATGGGCGCCCCCGGAGGCGGCGCCCCCGGGCGTCGCGGTGCGGGCGGCATGGGGGGGGCCGGATTCGGCGCTCCCGGAGGAACCGGCACGGGGGCTTCCGCGGGCGGCGTGGAGCTGCCCGAGCATCCGGGAGACGCTCAGATCGACCCCGCCGCGGAAGCGAGAATCGACCCGACGGTGTCGCTCACCGGCAGGTCATCGAACTCGGTCTACGACGTTCGCGAGGTCTCGTGCACGCTGGTCGTCGCCACGAGCGGGCTTCCCGCGATCATGGACGCGATCGCCGCCCAGAACTTCATGACCATCCTCGACGTTCGCGTCCGCCCGGCCGACGCCTTCGAGGCGGCGGCGCAGGGGTTCATCTACGGAGTGGAGCCGGTCTCCACCGTCGATCTCCGCATCGAGACCATCTGGTTCCGGGAATGGACCGCCGACGCGATGCCGCCGGATCTTCGTTCGTCACTGGGCATTCAGAGCACGCCGCAGGTCGCCGCCGACGCCGGCTGATCGCTTTTCACCGACTTCGATTCGCAGGGAACTCACCGCCATGAACAAGGGCATGCCCTTCTGGGAGCAGCATCTGGAGAAGATGGTCCTCGGCCTTTCGGCCGTGGTGCTGCTCGCGGTCTTCGCCATGATGGTGCTCGGCACCGCCGACATCACCGCCGAGATCGACGGCCGCGCCTACGGCCCCGCCGAGGTGGACGCGGTCATGGTCGAGAAGGCGCAGGAGCTTGGCCGTCGTCTCTCACCGGAAGCCACCGCGGACGTCGAGGCATTGGAGTCGATCGACGCCTCGGCGGGGGACGGTTTCCGCGATCGGATGGTCGCGAAGGTCTCGCCCTCGAGCGGTCTTCCTCGGATCGCGCCGGCACTGGCCGCGTCGCTCCTCCCCGAGGAAGTCGGCTCGGTGGATGTCTGGTATCAGGAGCCGGCCATCGGTGCCCCGCGGATCCGGCCGTCGGTGGTTCAGACCATCGACACGATCGATCCCGCCGAGTTCGACCGAGTCCCCGATCTCTCGAGCATGGTGGCGACCGGGGGTGATGTCGTCTGGACCACGCCGGTGGCCACGCTCGACCTGGATGGCGTCCGTCGAGCGCTTCGTGCCGAGTCGCGAGGCGCCACGCCGCCGCGGAATGCGATTCCGTCCAACTGGTACAACGATCGGCCCTACGTGCTCGACGTGGTCTTCGAGCGGCAGACGCTCGGGATCGACGGTGCCTGGGGCGACACCGAGACCGTGTCGCCTCCCCCGGGCATGCCGGAGTTGCGGAGTCGCATCGAGCAGGCCGAGGCCGACGACAGCCTCAACGCGAGCTTCAAGGAGTTCGTCTGGCTGAACCTCGACGATCGGGTCCAGCAGCTCGAGCTGCTCCAGCCCGAGTTCTATGCGACGCTCAACGATCGACTCTCCATCGGAGAGGCCGATGCCGAGGTGATCGAGTCCGGCGGGGCGCCCGTGGACGCCGCCGAGGCCGCTCGTCAGCAGCAGGAATCGGAACTTCGTCGCCGCATCAAGGACCGGGTCGCATCGGCCAGTCGACTCGAGGCCACGCTGGACGAGCTCGGTGGTCCACTCCGCGAGGAGGACGAGCCCAGTGGGGCCGGACCCGGTGGGGGGGCCGGTCGGGGAGGGGCCGGGGGCCGTGGATCGAACCGAGGAGGCCCTCCGGGAGGCGATCCGAACGGCGGAGGGGCCGGATTCGGCTCCGGGGCCGGTCGGAAGACCGGTGCCAGCGGTGGATCCGCCTCGGACAAGCGTCGGCGGATCGGCCTCACCCTCAAGCTCGACCGGATGAAGGCCGAGATCAAGCGGCTCCAGGAGCAGCTCTCGGAACTGAATCCCGACGCCGGCTCGATGGATGTTCAACTCGATCCCGGCGCCGCGGTGCCGGATCTGGCCGTCGCCGACGAGCTTCTGGTCTGGACGCACGATCTCGACGTCGAGCAGGGGGCCACGTACCGGTATCGGTGTCGGGTGGAGCTGTTCAACCCGTTCTTCGCCCGCGGACGTCAGCTGCTTCCCGAGCAGCAACCCCTGGCGGAGTCGTTCGGCCTGTCCTCCGCCATGAGCGAGTGGTCGGCGCCGATCTCCATCAATCCGCCGGTGGAGTTCTTCGTGGTGAAGGCCCGTGACGGCGCCGGCTCGCTGGGCATGGGGGAGGCGAGGATCGAGCTCTACCGGTACTTCGAAGGAGCCCTCCGCACGGAGCAGTTCACCGTGCAGCCGGGGGAACGGATCGGGCGAGCGGCCACGGTCGATGGCACGACCGTCGATTTCACGACCGACTGGTACCTCGTTGATGTCGTGTCGGATCCCGCGGCGGCCGAGGGCCCGGGTCTGGATCGTGAGGAGAATGCGACGATCATCTGCCGCCGCATCGACGGCAGGGAGCTTCGTATCCGCGTTCCGTCGGCCCAGCAGGCGGATCCGCGGCGAGCGGGGCTCCGCATCGACGTGGCCTCCAGCGCCGATCAGGGCTGATCCAGCGGCCGCCGACCGGCGGTGTCCATCTCAGGAGTCCACCATCACCGGTTCCGATCGCCCT
>JAUIHC010000118.1 GCA_030432455.1 Phycisphaerae bacterium
GGGGTCCTCGGCTGACTCCGTGATCGATCGAGTCGGCGACGGAGCCCCCTCAGTCGCCTTCGGCGACAGCTCCCCCGGTGCGGGGGAGCGGAACTGTTGGGTGTGGCCTTCGAATCTCGAATCTCGACTTTCGACTCTCGAACTTCGAAGCCGAGTCCCCCGCTCCACTCAGCCGCGCCTCGCCTGCAGCCAGCGCCCGATCGCCATCAGCGGGAACGAGTGTCGGTAGAGGTGGTACCGCAGGTAGAAGACCTTCGGGAAGCCGGTGCCGGTGAACTCGGTCTCGCTCCAGCTGCCCGCGGGTTCGGCGTCGGGGTTTCTGGCCGGGTCGTTCGCGGTCTGCTCGTCGAGCTGCGTCTTGCAGAGCCAGCGGATCGCGCGGACCACGCTTGGGTGATCGGCGCCGCGGATCTCCTGCAGCGTCATCGCCGCCCACGCGGTCTGGCTCGCGGTGCTTGGGCCGGTGCCCATGAGGCTGCGGTCCTCGTAGCTCATCGCAGTCTCGCCGAAACTTCCGTCGGGCTGCTGCACCGACTCGAGCCACTCGGCGGCCTTCTGGATCCACAACTGTCGCGGGTCCTCGCCGCAGCGGATCGGGCCGATGATGCTCTGCCAGGTGCCGTAGATGTAGTTGACGCCCCACCGCCCGAACCAGCAGCCTTCGCGCTCCTGATGTCGGCGCACGTAGTCGATCGCCTTCCTCACGGTCGGGTCGGCGTTGGTGAGTCCCATCCACGAGAGACATTCGAGCACGCGGCCGGTGATGTCCGGGCAGCTCGGGTCCTGCATCGCGTTGTGATCGGCGAACGGGACATACTCGAGGATCGGCCGATCGACGGTGCGGTCGAACGCCGCCCAGCCCCCGTCGTCGTTCTGCATCGCGCGGATCCACGCGAGCCCGCGCTTCGCGGTCTCGATGTTCGCGTCGCCGCCGGTGCGGTGCAGCGCCATCGCGACCATCGCGGTGTCGTCGATGTCGGGATACCACGCGTTGTGATATTCGAAGTACCAGCCGCTGAACTCGACCCCGCGGTCCTCCGGCTGGAGGCTCCGCACCCAGTCGCCGCGAAAGCGGCACTGCTTGTCGCGCAGCCACGCGGCGGCGGCGGCGCAGGTGTCGTCGTGCTCGTCGAGACCGCAGTCGGTGAGCGCGTAGAGCGCGATGCCGGTGTCCCAGACCGGGCTGAAGCACGGCTGGAGGCGGATCGGGCCCGGCGAGCCATCGGGATTCGGCGCGGCCTCGAGCATGAACTCGTCCACCTCGCGTTCGGCGCGGCGGACCAGCGGATGATCGCGGTCGTGCCCGGTCGCCATGAGCACGACCTGCCAGTAGACCATCGGCGGGAAGATCGCCCCGACACCGTCGGTCGCGGCATGGCCGTCCTGACCCGCGCGGTCCTCGATCCAGTCGAACGCCTGTGCGATCGCGCGACGCCGCCACGGCGATCCGCCGACCTTGTGCAGCATCTTGAGCGTGCGATCGACCGTCGCGAAGAACCGACGCCAACCCGCGGGGACTTCGTCGCGCATCAGCAGACGATGCCGATCGGTCTGCGAGATGAAGAGTTCGTCGATCGACTGCCCGGGATCAAGCGACCGCACCGGGCGGAGCGTCGTCACCAGCGCGAGCGGCAGGATCATCGTGCGGGTCCACGCCGAGACCTTGTCGAGGTGGAAGTAGCACCACCGCGGCAGCATCACGATCTCGGGTGGAATCGCGGGCACCGCGTTCCACGAGACCTGACCGAGACACGCCAGGAAGAAGTTCGTCCAGGTGTTGACCCGCTCGGCCCCGCCCATCGCGATGATGCGGTCGCGGGCCGCGATCATGTGCGGCGCGTCGGGGTCGTCACCGTGCAGTTTGAGAACGAAGTAGCCCTTGACCGTCGCGGAGAGATCGATGCCCGAACCGGGGAACTGGCCCCAGCCGCCGTCGGGTCGCTGCTGTCGCCGGAGTTGATCGACGATGCGCTCGAGCGTCGAGGCCGGGCGTCCATCCTCGAGCGGCTGATCCTCCTGCCCGAGGATCCACTTCATGAGCAGATACTCGCTCTGCAGGATCGAGTCGCCCTCGAGCTCGGCACACCAGTGCCCGTCGCGATGCTGCTTTCCCCGCAACGCCTCGATCGCCGCGACCATCGACCGCTCGGCGAGCTCGTCGAGGGGCCGGTCGGTCGAGACGTCGAGAGGCGTGACGGTCATCGCTGCTTACCACGGAGAGCACGGAGTGGCACGGAGGGCCACGGAGCTTGTTCAGCTGGGGACGACCGAATCAGGACGTCGATCGGGCACAGGCTTCAGCCACCATTTCAAACCTCAGGTCCGAAACATCGCCCGCTCATGACTCCGTGGCCCTCCGTGAACCTCCGTGCTCTCCGTGGTGACAAGTGGATGACGCGAATGAATCAGAGATCCACCATCACCATGTCGCTCTCGATCGACGCCTTGGCCTCGGGGCGGGCGACCTCGCTTCGGAAGCCGTCGAGACCGGGCATGGCGGAGATCTCGGCGCGGGTCTGCTCGGCGTCGTACTTGACGCTCGGACGGCCCTCGTGGTGCGCCGCGAGGTCGAGGGCGATCTGGGCCTCGCTCTTGCAGTAGTCCAGCGGCTTGATCGCCCGCTCGAACGCCTGCACGCGGTCGGCGGCGCTCTGGAACGACCCGGCCTTCTCGACCCAGGTGGCGCCGGGCAGCAGGACCGTGGCCTGCTCGGCGAGGCGGTTGGCGAGGGTGTCGATGAGGATGAACGGCTTGGAGACGACCGCCGCGGCGAACGACGGGGTGATCCAGTCGCTCGGATAGTTGCCGGTGACGACGGTCGCGGCGAAGGCGCCGCCCGCGGCCTGCTGCTCGAAGGTTGCCGCGTCGAGCACCGCCGACTCGTCGCCCGCGACCCCGGCCAGCACGCGACGGACGCCGCGGGCGTTCGGGGCCTTCTCGGCCCGGACCACATAGTCGCCGTAGCTGCGGTCCTCGCCCTCGACCGGCACCGGGCCGACCGCGAGGGTCGCCTGCGGGTCGATCGTGCGGATCCAGCGGGCAAGAAGGTAGGCGTCCTCGCAGGAGAGCATCGGGCTGGCGAGGAACGCGAGGCGTCCCCCGGCCTCGGCCGCGGACTCGAGCGTGCGGTTCGCGGCGGTGATCGACTCGCGCCACGCGCCCGACGCGTCGTTGGGATCGAAGCCGTCGTGCCCCGTGATCGCCGGCATCCGCAGCCGCTCGTCGGCGTGCACGAACTTCCAGCCGTAGCGGACCTCGTCGGTGATCCACCAGTGGTTGACGTCGGGGTTCTCGCGGGGCTTGATGCGGCGGACCTCGCCGTCGGAGTGCTCGACCCAGATGTTGTCGCCGCTGGCGGTGATGCCGTCGATCGACGGGGTCTTGGTGAGGAACCAGACCCGCTGCTTGAAGAGGAAGTCCTTGTCGAGCAGGGCGCCGACCGGGCAGAGGTCGATGACATTCGAGGCGAGTTCGTTGTCGAGCGCCATGCCGGGGAAGACGTCGATCTGCTCGGTCGAGCCGCGGCCGTCCACCATGAGCTCGCCGGTGCCGGTCACCTCGCGGGTGAAGCGAACGCAGCGGGTGCACATGATGCAGCGGTCGCTGTAGAGCAGGACGTTCGGGCCCACGCTCTTCTTCGGCTGCTTGATCTTGTCCTCGCGGAAGCGGCTCTCGCCGCGGCCGTACTGGTACGAGTAGTCCTGCAGGTGGCATTCGCCCGCCTGATCGCACACCGGGCAGTCGACCGGGTGGTTGATGAGCAGGAGCTCCATGACCTGCTTCTGATTGGCGATCGACTTGGGGCTGTCGGTGTGGACCACCATGCCGTCGGTGGCGGTCTGCTGGCAGGTCGGGACGAGCTTGGGGAACGGCTCGAGCTTGTTGTCGTTGCGGGGGTTGGGCGCCCAGACCTCGGCAAGGCAGATCCGGCAGCTGGCGACCACCGAGAGTCCCGGGTGGTAGCAGTAGTGCGGAACCTCGACCTCGTGGCGGAGGGCGACCTGAAGGATGCTCTCGCCGGGCTCGAAGTCGAGGGGGCGGCCGTTGATCGTGATCGAGGGCATGAAGGGGTCCGGTCTCGGAACCGTTGGAGCAGGGGTGGGCCCGGAACAAGGGCCCCGGGGGACCGTCCGCGGCGAGCCGCGACGGGCGGTCATGCTATCAGCAACGGGGCCCCCATTGCGGGGGCGGAGACCGCGGGCGGGCCCGGACGCGGACGCTCGACTCACGGGGTCGCGGAGGGCGGCACCTCGACGACCCTGGCATCCTCCACCCGGATCAGGGACACCGAGATCCGGGACGGATCGAGGCCGTACCGCTCGGCGATCACCGCCCGGTAGTCGTTCATCTGCCCACGATGCCGCTCGAGGAAGCCCTCGATGTCGTCATCCGAATCGGCCTCGGGACGATCGGTCTTGAAGTCGATGATCGAGGCCCCGATCACCGACGGGGAGTGGTCGTCGGTGCCGACGCCGGGCTCACGGTCGAGGTGCAGCACCAGCCGATCGATGAAGCCGGTCTGGACCCCCTGCCCCGTCCGGCGAAGGAACGGGAACTCCACCCGAACGGCGGTCGGCCCCTCGGGCCCGTCGTATGCCGCCCGGACCTCGGGGTCCCCCAGAGCGGCCCGAACCGAGGCGATCCGCGCGAGATGCCACGCCTCGTCCCGGATCGGGGCGACCCGTTCCGCGACGGCCATCAGGACGGCGTCATCGAGTCGATCGATCTCGGCGGCGTGGCGGATTCGTTCGAAGAGGGCATGAACCACCAGCCCCCGCTCCAGCGCATCGGGGTCCGAGCGTCGCAGGAGATCGGTGCGGTGATGGCTCGACGAGGCGGCCTGCGCCGGCACGGCCCGCAGGCGGGTGGATGCCGAGCGGACCGTGAAGCGACCTGACTGGACCGGTGGTGTCGCCCATGATTCAGATGGTGATTCGGATGGTGATTCGGATGGTGACCCAGATGGTGATTCAGCGGGCAATCCGGGGTCGGAGGTGTCGTCCACCAACGCCGCCGGCGTGCCGTTCACGGATCGATGAACCACCAGCGAGCCGGGCAGTCCCGACGCGATCTCGGACGAATGGACGGGACGATCGTCGTCGTCCTCGCCGTCGTCCGGCACCGCGCCCGCGGCATCGGAGGGGCGCTGCCGATCGATCGCGCACCGCACCACCCCGCCCCAGGTCGGAAGACTCGTCGCGCCGGGATCGCCGTTCTTCGTGAAGGCGGGTCGCGGCACCTGCACCACGAGATCGCGGGCCGCCCGGGTCAACGCGACATAGAGACCGCACAGCGACTCGAGCACCGTGCGATCGATCGTCTGCTGATGGACCGGCTCCGCCTCCGCAGGGCGGGCCTTCCTGCTGTACCAGGTCGAGACTCGCTCGATCGGACCGGCCGGGACCGGGGGCGACGCGATCGCCAGATCGGGCTCCCGGAAGAACGGCGTCTTCGTCTCGGTCACCACCACGCCGTCGAACTCGAGGCCCTTGGACTGGTGGACGGTCATGACGACCACGCCCCCGCCGCCGGGGTCGCCGACGCGACAGGTCCGAAGATGCCGCTCGATCGTCCGCGGCGATCGCGGCGCCGCGGGATCGCGATCGAAGCCCTCGAGCAACTCGACGATCTGTCGCAGCCGCACGGCCTCGCGGGCGGTGAGGCGGTCGGCGAGCTCGCGTCGCCAGGCGTCGACGACCGCCGCCGGACCATCGACCTCGAGGCGTCGGCGCAACGCCCTGCCGACCGCGCGGCGCACCTTCTCGGCGACCGCCCGATCGGGCGTCGATGGATCCCATCCGAGTTCCAGCAGCGGCCCCAGCGGACTTCGGGCCAGATCCTCCGCCGCGAGCCGGTCCTCGGGATCGGCGGCGAGTCGGAACGCCTGGATCACCGCGATCGCGGCCTCGGCGTCGAGCAACGATCCGCCGCCCTGCCCGCGAGCATCCACGCCGAGTTCGCGCAACGCCTCGACGATCGGACCGATCACCTTGTTGGAGCGGACGATCACCGCCACCGTGCCGCGGGGATGCCGCCGCACCAGCCGCTCCGCCGACGCGGCGGCCGCCCGCGCGATGACCTCGGTGTCCGACTCGTCCTCGCCCTTCTCCGGCAGGAACTCGACGATCGCCTCGCCCGCGAAGTCCTCGGGCTTCGCCGTCTCGTGCGGACGCCAGAGATGATCGAACCGCTCGGCCGCCTCCTCGGACTCCCGGCGCACCGCCTCGTTCGCGTCGATGCCCTCGAAGACGATGTTCACCAGGTCGATGACCGCCGGGCTCGATCGATACGAGCGGGACAGTTCGTCCTCGCTGGACGAGTGCGACGAGTGCGACGACTCATCTGAAGCCTCCGCGGAGCGGTCGAAGACGCCCTCGTTCCGCAGGGCGACATCCAGCTTCTCCAGGATCGCCGGGTCGCCGCCCCGCCAGCCGTAGATCGACTGCTTGACGTCGCCGACGACCAGCAGCGAGCGAGGTCGCTCGCCGTCGCCGCCCGCGATGATCTCCTCGGCCAACGGTCGGATCGCCCGCAACTGGGTGGCGGAGGTGTCCTGGAACTCGTCGAGCAGCAGATGCTCGAGCCGGGCATCGAGTCGGAACCACAGCTCGTCGAGGGATTCGAGCGACCGATCGGCGCGGAACGGGTCGAGGGCGCGGACGAAGTCGTCGAACTCGGCAGCGCCGGCCGCCCGCTTCGCGGCGCGATGGCGAGGTGCGACCTGATCGACGAGATGCCGAAGGCAGGCGGTCCGCATCGCGAGATTGCGGAGATTGCCGCCGAGGGCGATCCGATGGAGCGTCTGGAGCGACGGGAGCACGCGACCGTCGATCGGCTTGCGGTAGTAGAGACCGTCGCCGTCCGGGCCCGCGGCCGCGACCAGCGTGTGTCCGAGCAGATCGATCCAGGTCCGCCCGTCCCGCTCGATCACCGACCCCAGGAGCGTCCGGACCTTCTCGACGCCGCCGGCGAGCTGCTTCTGAAGCGACGGGATCGCCGCCTCGAGGCTCGCGTCGATGTCGCGGAGCGTCTGGAGCATGGCCTCGTCCCGCGGGGGATGCGACCACCGCCACGCGTCGGGCGCGGACTCGCCGGCGTACGCAAGGAGACCGGCGATCGCCCGCTCGACGGTGGGCACGACCGCGACCTTGACCGCGCCCTGCCCGAGGGTCTCGAGGGTGTCGAGCACCTCGTCCTCGTCGGCGGCGGCCATCGCCTCGCCGATCGCCGACCTCAGGAGGTCGGCCGCCGCGTCGCCGTCCACCAGCCGCGCGTCCACGGGAATCCCCGAGGTCGGACCGAGTCCGCCCGCGAGCCCCGCGAACACGCTGTCGAGCGTGCGGATCTGCAGGTCGGGCAGACCCCTGACCATGAGCTCGAGGGCGCCGATGGCGCGATCGCGATCGAAGGCGCCGACCTTGAACCGATCACGACGGATCTGCGCCTCCCGCACGCCATCGTCGAGCACGAGCGTCGCGAGATCGGTGAAGACGCGATCGCGAATCTCGGCCGCGGCGGCGCGGGTGAATGTCGTCGCCAGGATCGTGGCGGGATCGCACCCCGCCAGCACCAGATCGAGATACCGCCCCACCAGCGTGTAGGTCTTGCCGGTGCCGGCGGAGGCGAGGATGCGGCGAGGGCGGAACACCTCGGCGGGCACGAGCAGGTTCGGCACCGGGGATCGAGGATCGGTCATTCGTCGTCCTCCCCGTCGGCCGCCAGCGCGGTGGTCCGCATGAGGAGCGACACCGGATCGTCGGCGTGCGGCGGATCCCCGAGCGCGTCGAAGTCGCCGCGGCGGATGTCGGTCACGACCCGCCGGGCCTCGTCCATCGCCTCCTCGTACATCGAGTCGATCTTCTTCGACTCCACCACGCCGATCCGGTCCAGACTGCTGCCCGCGAGGAAGTACCCCGATCGAATGTCCGCAAGATCGGGCGACCCGGCCGCGAACGACGCCGCCCAGCGGTAGAGCGGCAGCTGGAGATCGGTCCAGGCGTCCTTGCGTCGATGGGCGGCATCCGGCGACGTGTTCGAGTCGGAGGACTTGAAGTCGAGGAGCATCCAACCCTTCTCGTCGTGCCGGTCGATGCGGTCGATCCGCCCCTTCACCCGCTGCGGCACGCCGTCGGGGATGTCGAGTTCGCGGTCGATGTCCCACTCGACCTCGTGCACCCGCCAGCCCTC
>JAUIHC010000119.1 GCA_030432455.1 Phycisphaerae bacterium
GCGTCTCGAGATGTCGCGGATCGAAACTCTGGCAGCCGAGGCTCGTCCGGTCCGCCCCGCCCGCGACGAGGGCCGCGGCGATCTCCTCGGTCACCGTCTCGGGATTCGCCTCGACCGTGAACTCCTCGAGCGTGTCGCCCGCGAAGGTGCGGATCGCGGCGAGCACGCGGCGGAGGTCGTCCGGCGCGAGCATCGTCGGGGTGCCGCCGCCGACGAAGGCGGTGCGGAGTCGGGACGTCTCGACGATCGCGGCGGCGGCCGCGAGTTCGCGCTCGAAGCGATCGGCGAAGAGCCCGATCCGGTCCCGCTGGTCCACGAGCGAATAGAAGTCGCAGTAGTGGCACTTGTGCCGGCAGAAGGGCACGTGGGCGTACAACGCGTCGGGCGCGGTGCCGGTCAGGATCGCCGTGGCGTCGCTCCCGGTGCGGCCGTCGTCATGGATCGGAAGGTGGATGCCTGCGTCGGCCACGCGGCGAGTGTACGCCGGGCCGGAGGCGACTCGGGTGCGACGCGAGCCCCAGGTCAGGCCGCGTCGGCGTCGTGGTCGGGCTTCGAGAGGTTCCGCGGAGTCGCCGGGTCCCGCATCACCGGGATCCGGATGTTGGTGCCGCACGACCGGCAGCGGACGAGCTTGCCGCGAGCATGGTCGGGCACGGCGAGGACCCGCTGGCAACCCAGGTTCGGGCACATGATGCGGATGACATGCGGTTCGTTCACGCCTCGGTCTCCCTGGACCGTCCCCCGTCGCGGACGCGACCGGTCGGTCACGGGGTCAACATCGGACGTCAGGGGCCCGTACTGAAGCGCGATGAGGCATTCCGCCGGCGGCAGGATGTCGGCGGGTCTTCTAGAATCGTCGTTTTCCCGGAGCCGGCATGGTCCAGTCCCCAGCACGCGACGCCACATCCCCCCGCCACACCGCCGTCGTCGGCCTCCAATGGGGTGACGAAGGCAAGGGCAAACTCGTCGATCTGCTCGCTCCCGAGCACGACTGCATCGTCCGATACAACGGCGGGGCCAACGCGGGTCACACGGTGGTCGTCGGCGACGAGCGATACGCCCTGCATCTGGTCCCGTCGGGCATCCTCTTCCCGGGCTGCACCTGCGTGATCGGCAACGGCGTGGTGGTGGATCCCGGCAAGCTGCTCGAGGAGATCGACGGGCTCCGCGCCCGCGGCATCGAGGTCGGCTCGAATCTGCGGATCTCCAGCCGGGCGCACGTGGTCATGCCGTACCACAAGGCGATCGACGCGGCGCTCGAGGAGTTCATCGCGGGCGGTGGTCGCGATGCGATCGGCACCACCCGACGCGGCATCGGCCCCGCCTACGCGGACAAGGTGGTCCGATCGACCGCGATCCGGGTCGGCGACCTCCTGCACCGCGACCGACTCGAAGCCCGGCTCGACATGATCTGTCGGCTTCGCTCGGCCCAGTTGCGGTCGCTCGGGGCCGACGAGTCGGACATCTCCGCGGCGGTCGATCGGTCGCGGCTGCTCGACGAGGCTCTGGCATGGGCCGATCGGCTCGCTCCCCACATCTGCGACACGACGTGGCTCCTCCACGATGCCCTCGACGCGGGGCAGAGGCTCCTCTTCGAGGGCGCGAACGCCTGTCTCCTCGACGTCGATCACGGGACCTATCCGTTCGTCACGAGCTCGAACTGCTCGACGCTCGGGATTCCGGCGGGCACCGGCGTGCCGCTCGGCCGGATCGACCGGGTGCTCGGCATCATGAAGGCGTACTCGACGCGGGTCGGCGGCGGGCCGTTCCCCACCGAGCTGCACGACGACATCGGTGATCGGATCCGCGAGCGAGGCCGCGAGTACGGGACCACGACCGGCCGGCCCCGCCGCTGCGGCTGGCTCGATCTCGTCGCGGTCCGGTACACCGCGATGGTCTGCGGCGTGACCGGAATCGCCTGCACCCTGTTCGATGTCCTCGGCGGCTTCGACGAGGTCCGGCTCTGCACCGGCTATCGATTCCCCGACGGGACCGTCACCGATCGGTTCCCGCCCGACGCCTTCGATCTGGCGGAGGTCGAGCCGGTCTACGAGACCTTCGAGGGCTGGCCCGACCCGGAAGTGCGACCGTCGGACCGCAATGACCTCCCGGAGGCCGCTCGCCGATACCTCGATCGGATCGAGGAGGTGGTCGGCGTGCCGATCGAGATCGTGAGCATCGGACCCGAGCGGTCGGAGGTGCTGGTCGCGGGTTGAAGGCGGTGGCGGAGACAGGAGGCTCGGCGCGTGAACGGTTCGGATGACACGAGGATGACGGCGACCACCCCGGTGACCGGGTCCGATCCCGAATCGGGCCTCGAACCGGCCACCCTGCCGCGGCACGTCGCGATCATCATGGACGGCAACGGCCGGTGGGCGAACGCCCGCGGGCTCCCCCGCATCGCGGGCCATCGCGCCGGGGCGGAGACGGTCGATCGCATCACCACCGAGTGTGCCCGGCTGGGGCTCGACGCCCTCACCCTCTACTCCTTCAGCAGCGAGAACTGGAAGCGGCCCGCCGACGAGGTGGATGCCCTGATGACGCTCTGCCACGCCCACCTGGTCGAGCAGCGCGAGCGGATGATCGAGCACGGCATCCGGTTCCGCCGGATCGGGCGACGGGAGGGTCTTCCCGCCTCGGTGCTCGACGCCGCCGACGCCTGCGAGGAGGCGACGGCCGCGGGATCCGGGCTCACCCTGTGCCTCGCGCTCAACTACGGGGCGCGGGCGGAGATCGTGGATGCAGCCCGGCGACTGGCCGTCGAGGTGCGGGATCACGGCCTCGATCCCGCCGAGATCGACGAGGATCGGATCTCGGCGTCCCTGGACACCCATGGATTGCCCGACCCGGACCTGCTGATCCGGACCGCGGGCGAGATGCGGCTCTCGAACTTTCTGCTGTGGCAGATCAGTTACGCCGAGCTGGTGGTCACCGATGTCGCCTGGCCCGATTTCGGGATCGACGGTCTGCACGGGGCCTTCCGCCAGTTCGCCGGTCGCGCGCGGAGGTTCGGCGGGGTCTGAGACCCGAGCCCGGATGGTGGTTCCGAAAACCTCGCCCGAACGGGCCGAGGTCGCGGATCCCTCCAGTCGATCGCTGCGGATGTCGATCCGATCTCAGGCGATCCCGCGGGAAGGGCCCGCTTCCGAGGTGATCTTCGCACTGCCACCGCGGCCCTTCTTCTACAATCCGACCGCAAGGATGCCCCGACCCGTTCCCGAGGATGCTCGTGACCATGCCCCAGACCAGCCCTTCTGCCCGACGTCGGAACCGCCTCTTCGCCGCCGACGGTCGCCTGTGGCATGTGTGGACGGTCACCGTCCTGGCCATGATCTGCGGACTGGTGGTGCCGGATCAGTCGGCGATGGGCCAGCTGGGCTCGGCATCCGCCACCAAGCCTCGGAAGGCGGCTCAAGGCGTCTCCTGCGGGCAGTGCACCGGAGACCTCAACGACGACGGCCTGCTCAACGAGTTGGATGTCATGGTCTTTGACATCTATCGAGCCGGGTTCCCGCAGAACCTCTGTGCGGACTTCGACGGCGACGGCGAGGTCGCCGAGAACGACCGGCAGTTCCTCAACCTGCTCATCTTCAACGCCGCCGGCGGCGCGTGCAACGAGGCGTGTGGCGTCGTGGACCGGAGCTGCTTCGTCGAGGGTGAGCCCGGCGCGGACGATTCGCAGGGGTGCAGCGATCCTCGCTGCTGCACGGTCGTCTGCGAGACCGATCCGCTCTGCTGCACCGTGCTCTGGGACGCCGGCTGCGTCCTGATCGCCGACAACATCTGCCGTCCGCTCGAACCGGACACCCGTCCGGATGCGGGCAACTGCCTGTGCGAGCACGAGTTTCGGCCGCCGGCGCTCGACTGCGTGTACCGACAGGACTGGCAGAACTATCCGGGGTGCAGCGACATCCGCTGCTCGGTGCTCGTCTGCAACATCGATCCGGCCTGCTGCAGGACCGACTGGGACGCCGACTGCATCGCGATCGCCCGGCGGCACTGTCAGGAGCCCTGCACCAACGAACTGCTCCGGGTGGCGGTCTGTGCGGAGGATCCGACCTGCTGTGGCGAGTACGACGAGGCCACGGGTCAGTACGTCGGAAACTGGGATGCGGAGTGCACGGCGCTCGCGGCGTTGATCATCCTGAACGAGCCGGGCCTCCAGATCCAGACGTTCCCCTCGAACGGCCTGCTCTGCGATCCGGTGGGGGACGGCCCCCGCCCCATCGACGATCAGCTCGATGCGGTGCAGGGACTCCTCTGCATCATCAACAATGCCTGGTGCGCCCCCGCGGGTGATGCGGCCTTCAACGAGGATGTCGCGGACTGCCTCTCGGTGATCGAGCGGAACTACCCGGCGTGCGTCACGCTCTTCGCCGACGGCCTCTGGGACGCCGCGTGTGCCCAGATCGCCGACCAGCTCTGCCGGTGGCCGGATCCGAACGACATCGGGCTGGGAGACTGCCTCCGGGTCCATGAGGGCGGTGGCTGCGACGACGGGTACTGCACGTCGCAGGTCTGCGAGCTCGACCCCGCCTGCTGTGCCGCGGACTGGGACGAGGCCTGCGTGGAGCTGGCGGCGATCCGATGCACGCTCGTGCCGTCTCCCGCGTCCGGCCGGGCCGACGTCACGGTCGTGGGAGGCACCCAGGTCCGCGACGCCGATCGCTTCGGCTGCGGCTCCAGCACCGCGGGCCCCTGCTGCTACGAGAACTTCAACGCCTACTGCGACGATCCCGCGTGCTGCCAGCTCGTCTGTTCGTACGACGCCTACTGCTGCGACGTCCGCTGGGACGAGCACTGCGCCCAGCTCGCCACCGACGGCTGCACCCTGCTCGCCGACCGCTGCACCTGCGGTCCGAAGCTGGTCCAGTTCGGCCCTCCGGGCCGCTCGTGCTTCGAACCGCGGGCGCTGGAGGCCCAGTGGCTGACCGGCTGCGCCGACGGCGAGTGCTGCAACTCGGTCTGCTACATCGATCCCTTCTGCTGCGAGGTCCGCTGGGACGACATCTGCGCGGAGGGCGCGCTGCAGGTCTGCGTCGAGATCTGCTACGACCAGTTCGGCGCTCCGGTCCCCTGCTACCCGACCTGCGGCGACATCTTCGCGGGGTCGTGCTACGTCGAGCACGAGTCCGCCGGGTGCGACGACCTGCAGTGCTGCCAGAATGTGTGCGCGATCGACCCCGCGTGCTGCGAGACGGCGTGGGACCTCGAGTGCGTGGAGCTGGCCCAGGTGTCCTGCAACGAGTGCGGCGACATCTACGCGGGGAGCTGTCTGGCTCCCAACACCACGCCCGCCTGCGCCGACGCGGTCTGCTGCAACGCGGTCTGCGACATCGATCCGTTCTGCTGCACCGACCGCTGGGACTCGGCCTGTGCCTCGGGCGCCCTCGGCCTGGCCGAGTGCGCGGCCGCGGACTCGTGCGGAAGTCCCTCCGCCCGCGGCTGCTACATCGCGAGCATCACGCCCGGATGCAGCGACGGCGTCTGCTGCAAGACCATCTGTGAGGACTACGACTCGTGGTGCTGCGAGGTCCGTTGGGACGCGATCTGCGCCCAGCAGGCGTTCTCGTTCTGCGACCCGCCGCTGGCGGGCGGCACCCGCGACCCCTGCGACGTCCGGCATTCGACTCCCGGCTGCAACGATCCGCAGTGCGCGTCCGCGATCTGTGCGATCGCCGGCTTCGAGTACTGCTGTCTCAACCGCTGGGACACCGACTGCGTGCAGGCGGCCAACGCCCTCTGCGTCGGGCTCTACGAGTGTCCCGGCCCCGGCGACTGCGAGAAGGCCCACGCCACGCCGCTCTGCGACGACCCCTCCTGCTGCAACGCGGTCTGCACCTACGACCCCACCTGCTGCCGGATCGAGTGGGACACCGAGTGCGCGGCCCTCGCGATCGCGACCTGCCGCGAACCGAGCGGATCGGACTGGCCGTGCCCGTGCGAGGGGGACTGCTTCACCGCCCGCGACGCGGACGACCCCCGCCCCGGCTGCGACGACGGCAGCTGCTGTGCCGTGGTCTGCCGGATCGATGAACTCTGCTGCACCGAGAACTGGGACGAGAGTTGTGCGAACATCGCCTCGTTCTACTGCGGCTCCGACCCGACCTGCGGCGCCTCCTCGGCGGGTTCGTGTCTCGAACTCTCCGAGACGCCGTTCTGCGACGACGCCCAGTGCTGCACTGCGGTCTGCACGATCGATCCGATCTGCTGCTCCGATCGCTGGGACTCGTTCTGCGTGTCGCTCGCGCAGGATCGGTGCCGCCGTGGCTGCGGCATCGAGTCCGCGGGGCCGTGCTTCTTCCCGCACCTCAGCCCCGGCTGCAGCGACGGCGAGTGCTGCACCACGGTCTGCGATGCGAGCGACGGCGGCGACCCGTTCTGCTGTCAGGTCATCTGGGACGGGACCTGTGCGGAGATCGCCCTCGATCTCTGCGACGCTCCCGAGTGCGGCGACTTCCCCGCAGGCGACTGCTGCGAGGCGAACTTCTCGCCCGGCTGCAACGACAAGCGATGCTGCAACTCGGTCTGCGCGACCGATTCGTTCTGCTGCGACGTGACCTGGGATCTCGACTGCGTGCGGCTCGCCCGGCAGGATCCACGATGTGCCTGCGGCGCCACCTGGGACTGCGGCGATCCGTGCGCCGGAGAGTGCTGCGAGGCCAACTTCACGCCGAAGTGCAACGACGCCACCTGCTGCAACGCGGTGTGTGACGCCGACTCCTACTGCTGCGACGTCGAGTGGGACGTGGTCTGCGCCACCACCGCCCTGCAGACAAACGGCTGCACCGGCCCCGACGAGGCGTGCCCGGCGCCGCAGTGCGGAGACGAGGATGCGGGCGACTGCTGCTTCGCCAACGGAACGCCCTCGTGCAACGATCAGACCTGCTGCGACCGGATCTGCCTTTCCGACCCGGTGTGCTGCGAGGCGTCGTGGGATGCGATCTGTGCCGCGGCCGCCGCGACGGAGTGCGACGTGTGCACGGGCGGACTCGACTGCGGCGATCCGGATGCGGGCGCGTGCACCACGCCCAACGACACGCCGTTCTGCAACGATGAGACGTGCTGCAATCTCGTGTGCGAGATCGAGTACTTCTGCTGCGTCGGCAACTGGGACGAGTACTGCGCGGCGCTCGCGGAGTCGATCTGCCCCTGAGCCCCGCGGGCGATCAGGTCGGGACGAGCGGGATCCCGGTCTCGACGCTCCAGAGCCCGAGATTCGCCAGCGGCCACGCCGTCAGGGCGTCCTGGGGGCGGTTGGAGGCGATGGTGGGAATCGTGGCCACCAACGGCCGCAGAGCCTCCCGGACCTCGGATGATCCGAGCATCCCGTCCGCCCATGTCGCGAACGGCGTGGGGAAGCTCGCCTTCGGCCGCCCGACGATCTCGCCGGGCAGTCGCGTGCGGAACGCCCGGCGGAGGGTGATCTTCGTGGTCTCGCCGTCGGCGTCCCCCGGTGTGGTCCGGAAGAGGTCCTCGGTCGCGATCCGGGCGACGGTTTCAGCGACCCGGCGATCGGCGAACGGTGGTCGGGCCTCGACCGAGGAGAGCATCGCGGCCTGATTGAGTCGGCCGAGCAGCCCCGCGAGGTTGATCTCCTGCAGCCAGCGGAGATAGGTCCGTGGGTCGGCGGCGGAGCCTGCGGACGCGAGGGAGGCGATGGTCTCCTGAAGGAGTCGGCCCGGATCGAGCGCCCCGGCCCAGTCGGGGTGAAGCAGCGCGATCTGCCTGCTGGGGGCGATCCACGCGATGGTCTCCATCAGGGTCGCGGCGGCGGCCTCGGTCGATGGCGAGGTCGAAGCGATCGCGGTCGCCACCTGCAGCACCGGTTCGTAGCCACCGAGGAGCTCGTCGGCCCCCTCCCCGCTCAGGGCCACCTTGATGCCGGCCCGCGACACACCCTCGGTGAGGGCCTGGATCGCGATCTCGTTCGGGGTGCCGAGCGGGACGCCGAGGGTGGCGACCATCCGTCTCCAGCGGTCCAGCGGAGAGCCACCCGTCGTCGGATCGATCTCCGTGTGTCGGAGTCCCAGCCGGGTCGCCAGCAGGCGGGCGGCGGCCCGATCCTCGTCCGTCTCGCCGTCGCCGCCGATCGCGGTGAAGGTGCGGACGTCAGGGATCCGCTCGTGGACGAGCGTCGAGATGACGGCGCTGTCGAGGCCGCCCGAGAGCAGGGTGCAGACCTC
>JAUIHC010000120.1 GCA_030432455.1 Phycisphaerae bacterium
CCTGCTCGCCGAACTCGAGGCCAGACGTGACCGGATCCTTGAGATGTGGAACCCGTCTCCGACCGTGGAGGACGCCTCGGGTCGGGTGGACGACCTCGCCGACCCGTTCGTCCAGGACCGGACGCTGCCGCTCGGCTTTCGAGACCGCTTCGCCCGCGAGGTGCGGGAGCGGCAGATCCACGGACTCGAGCGGCTCTGGTACCACCTCGATTCCGAGGACCCGGACCAGCGACGGGTCCGGGACCGACTGCCCTCCATCGTGCAGGCGATCGCCGATCTCGACGCGGTCGAAGGGCTGCGGGACGGCTGGCCGTTTCGCGGACGGAAGGTGCCCACGATCCCCGAGGCGATCGAACTTCGCGAGGAGCTGGAGGCGATCGAACACCTCATCGAGCGGCTGAAGGAGGCCCTGCGGGACGCGCGACCCGCGATCGTGGACCTCGACGAACTCCGGGCCTTCTTCGAGGACGCCGACCTCGAGCAGTTCGCGGAGGTTCGTCGGCGGGCCGAGGAGCTCCTGCGGCAGGCCGCCGAGGCCGAGGGTCTGGTCCGGGACGAGGAGGGCTGGACGCTGGGCCCGTCGGCGATGCGTCGGTACCAGTCCACCCTGCTGGCGTCGGTGTTCGCAGAGATGCAGGGGGGACGACACGGTCGGCACGCGCCGGTCGATCGCGACGACGGCGGCATCGAACTGCCGTCCACCCGCCCCTGGGTCTTCGGTGACCCGGCGTCGAGTCTCGATCTCCCCGCAAGCGTGCTCAACGCGGTCGTGCGGTCCGCGGGCGAGCCCGGCCGTCCGTCGCTCCGGTCCGACGACCTCGTGGTGCATCGCACGAAGGCGACCGTGAAGTGCGCGACCGTCGTCGTGCTCGACATGTCGGGGTCGATGCGCTGGGGCGGTCAGTATGTGGCCGCCAAGCGGATGGCCCTCGCCCTCGAGGCCCTCGTCCGGCGCGAGTATCCCGGCGACCGACTGCACTTCATCGAGATGGCGAGCGTCGCCCGGGTCGTCCCGCGGTCGGAACTCGTCGATCTCCTGCCCAAGCCCGTCACCATCCACGATCCCGTGGTGCGGCTGCGGGCGGACATGTCCGACCCGGACATCTCGGTCCGGGACATCCCGCCGCATTTCACCAACATCCAGCATGCCCTTCGACTGGCCCGCAGGCTGCTGGCCACCGCCGACACCCCGAATCGGCAGGTGGTGCTCATCACCGACGGGCTGCCCACGGCACACTTCGAGGACGAGCAGCTCTACCTCCTGTACCCACCGGATCCTCGAACCGAGGGTGCGACGATGTCCGAGGCCGCGGCGCTGGCTCGGGAAGGCGGCACCCTCAACCTCTTTCTGGTGCCGAGTTGGAGCCAGAGCGAGGAGGATGTGCGGTTTGGACATCGACTTGCGGAGTCCACCGGCGGTCGGGTCGTCTTCACCGCGGGCGAGGACCTCGACCGATTCGTCGTCTGGGACTATCTCCAGGGACGGCGACGGCTGATCGGTTGAGGAGGCGGTGGCGATCGGCGGGCCGCGACACGGCGGCAATCTTTGCGGATTCTTCGAGGTTGTCGCGCCGACGTGTTGGCGCGGAACCGCCCGATCCCCATACTCTCCGCTTCGACGTGACGGAACGCGTCGTCTGACCGCGGACCCGGCCCCGAGGCCCCCACCGGTGATTCACCGCCGCGACAGCAAGGCACCCTTTCCCGTCCTTCGGGACGCCGGGGGCCGCACCCCCCAGACCGAATCGACGCGAATCGAATCAGCCATCGCTCCGGCGTCCGCACCGCGGACGCCGACTCGCTTTTGGCGATCGAGATCCGGTCTTCCCTTTCCGGCCTCGGCTGCCGCCCTCTCTCCCAGCCTCTTTCTCAGCCTCTCTCCCACCCCCGTTCCGCCGCGGTGCGGGCACGGTCGTCCGTCGTTCCGGACGACTCGCCCCGCGGTGTCGGTCTCCATCCGCAGGAAGCTTCAGGAGCCCCCATGTTCAGCCCCCGATCGATCGAGTCCGTCATCCTCGAGGAAGGCCCCACGATGGATCTGAGCGAGCCCCGCCCGCCGGCGTCCGACTACTTCGGACGACTCACCTTCACCGGTGACGTCATGATGCGTCGCCTTCCCCCCGATGTGGCCATGAGCCTCGCCGCGACGATCCAGCACGGCGCCCCGCTGGACCCCGCGCTGGCGAACACGGTCGCGGCGGCCATGAAGGACTGGGCGATCGAGCACGGCGCCACGCACTTCTGCCACTGGTTCCATCCGCTCACCGGCTCGACCGCCGAGAAGCACGACGCCTTCCTGTCGGTCAACAGCGACGGAATCGCGTTGGAGAAGTTCAGCGGCGACGCCCTCATCGTGGGCGAGCCCGACGCGAGTTCGTTCCCCTCCGGTGGCATCCGCGACACCTACGAGGCCCGCGGCTACACCGCGTGGGACGCGAACAGTCCGGCGTTCCTGCTCACGACCGCCGAGGGCGTCACGACCCTCTGCATCCCGACCGCCTTCGTCAGCTACACCGGCGAGGCGCTCGACACCAAGACGCCGCTCCTGCGGTCGATCCAGGCCGTCGCCAAGCAGGCGATGCGGATCCTGAAGATCTTCGGCACCGACGCGGGTGTGAGTCGGGTGGTCGGCACCCTCGGGTGCGAGCAGGAGTACTTCCTCGTCGACCGGTCGCTCGTCAACGAACGGCTCGACCTCGCGGTCTGCGGTCGAAGTCTCGTCGGGGCGATGCCGCCGAAGGGGCATCAGCTCGACGACCACTACTTCGGCGCCATCCCGTCGCGGGTGCTGAGCTACATGACCGAGGTGGAGACCCGGCTCTTCGAGCTCGGGATCCCGGTCAAGACCCGGCACAACGAGGTCGCGCCCGGCCAGTACGAGATCGCCCCGACCTTCGAGACCGCCAACGTCGCCGTCGATCATCAGATGGTGACCATGCACATCCTTCGCGATGTGGCCCGCAACCACGGGTTCGAGTGCCTCCTGCACGAGAAGCCCTTCGCGGGGATCAACGGCTCGGGCAAGCACAACAACTGGTCGCTCTCGACCGACACCGGCGTCAACCTTCTCGACCCCCGGGACGAGACGCACACCAACATGCAGTTCCTGGTCTTCCTCTGCGCCGTCATCCGCGCCGTGGACCTGCACGCGGAGCTGCTGCGGGCCTCGATCGCGTCGGCGGGCAACGACCACCGGCTCGGGGCCAACGAGGCGCCCCCGGCGATCATGTCGATCTACCTCGGCGAGATGCTCACCGACATCCTCGATCAGCTGGAGAGCGGCAAGCCCCGGTCGACCGTCAAGGGCGGGACCCTCGACCTCGGCGCCCACAGCCTGCCGATCGTGCCGCGTCACGCCGGCGACCGCAACCGCACCTCGCCCTTCGCCTTCACCGGCAACAAGTTCGAGTTCCGGGCGGTCGGCTCGACCACCCATGTCGCCTGGCCGAACACCGTCCTCAACACCATGGTGGCGGAGAGTCTCGACTTCATGGCCACCGAGCTCGAGAAGCGGGCCGGTCGGAAGCCGACCGAGGCGAAGCTGGAGACCGCGGTTCGCGGGCTGCTGAAGGAGGTCGTCAAGACCCATCGACGGGTCTGCTTCGACGGAGACGGCTACAGCACGAAGTGGCATGAGGAGGCGGCGACGCGGGGCCTTCCCAACCTGGCCAGCGCCGCCGAGGCGCTCCCCGTGATCGCCGCCCGCGACAACGGCAAGCTCTTCTCGAAGTACGGCGTCATGAGCGGACGCGAGCTCAAGGCCCGCTCCGAGGTGCTGCTCGAGCAGTACTGCACGATCCTCGAGATCGAGGCCCGCACGCTCTCGACGATGGTGCGGACCGAGATCCTTCCCGCGTCGATCCGCGCCCAGGCCGAGCTCGCCGACGCGGTCGGAGCCACGCAGGTCGCGGGGGTCGAGTGCCCGGATGCCGAGCAGGCTCTTCGGGAGCATGTCGGGACCGTCGCCGCCCTCCGCCGGGGGATCGACGCGGTGGACGCCGCGATCGCCTCGGGGCCGCACACTCCGGAGAAGCGGGCCCGCCACCTTCGGGAGACGCTCGTCCCCGCGATGACGGCGGTTCGGGAGGCCTCGGATCACCTCGAGAGCCGCATGCCGGCCGACGTGTGGCCGCTGCCCACCTACGCGGAGATGCTGCTGGTCGGCCGCTGAGCCCGGCCACCATGTCCTGATAGGTCCCTGACTCCGCCGTCCCTGACCCCACCGTCCCAACCCCACGCCCCTCGTCGAGCACGACGAGGGGTGTGGTCGTTTCACCGGAGTTCAGCCGAAGGGGATTGGCCCGGCGACCCGCGGACCTGTATCCTGTACCGTTTCGCCCCATGATCGGGGCAGGCCCTTTCGACAATCGGAATCCCGAGCACCATGAGCGACTTCTCCTTCGACGGCGGCGACGGCTTCGAGCCGCAGGTGGACATCGCCGAGACCGGCCCCTGCAGCCGTTCGCTGACGATCACCATCCCCGCTTCGGTCGTCGACGACCGTCTGGAAATCCAGCTCGGCACCCTCATCTCCGAGGTGCAGCTCCCCGGCTTCCGCAAGGGTCGCGCCCCCCGCGCCGTCATCGAGAAGCGGTTCGGCTCCAACATCCGGGTCGAGACCCGCGGCCAGCTCGTCTCCGACGCCTTCCAGAAGGCCGTCCAGGCCAATGAGCTCCAGATGATCGGCGATCCCGACTTCGGCGACCCCGCCGCCATCGCCGACCTCGAGCCCGGCAAGGACTACGTCTTCAGCGTCTCGATCGAGGTCGTGCCCGACTTCGACCTGCCCGACCTCGAGGGCGTGCCCGTCATCAAGCCCATGATGGAGGTGACCGACGAGATGCTCGACGCGGAGGTCCTCCGCAACCGGTATCGCTTCGGCTCCCCGGATCGCATCGAAGGTCCGTTCGAGAACCTCGACCGCATGATCGGTTCGGTGGTGGTGCGGGTCGAGGGCGACGACGAGCCGTTCTTCGAGCACGAGAAGGCGGTCGCGGTCGTGCCCGCCGAGGAGGACGAAGGCAAGGGACAGTTCCTCGGCCTGCTCATCGAGGACCTCGCGACGCACCTCCTCGGCAGGAAGGTCGGCGACACCATCGAGTTCGACACCATGGGTCCCGAGTCGTTCGAGCGTGAGGAGATCCGCGGCAAGAAGGTCTCGATCACCTACACCGTCGCCGACGCCGAACGGGTCGCGCCGCTGGAGATCGACGAGCTCGTGCAGCGGTTCGGGCTCGACGACGAGGCCGGGCTTCGCGGCCAGATCCGCATGGCCCTCGAGAACCGTCGTGACGCCGAGCAGCGCTCCGCCGAGCGGGAGCAGGTCTTCGAATGGCTGCTGGAGAACATCTCGTTCGAGGTGCCGCCGAAGGTCTCCGAGGCGCAGGCCGGTCAGATGCTCGAACAGCAGCGATTCGAGCTCCTCGGCCGAGGCATGGACGAGCAGGAGGTCGAGCTTCGGCTCGCCGAGATGCGGACCGAGAGCGAGCGGTACTCGAAGGATCGCCTCCGCCTGATGTTCATCATGGCGAAGGTCTCCAAGCACTTCGAGATCCAGGTCGAGGAGGGCGAGATCAACGCCCGCATCGCCGAGATCGCCAACGCCCAGCGGGTGCGTCCCGAGCAGGTCCGATCGGAGCTCGCGCGATCGGGCCGAATCCGCGAGATCGCGATGAACATCCAGCAGTCCAAGGCCGCCGATCGCATCGTGGACACCGCCAAGGTGACCGAGATGCCGGCCGACGAGTGGAACACCCTCGTCGAGAAGAAGGTCGAGGATCGCAAGAAGAAGGCGGCCGCCGGCTCGTGACCGGCGGCGCCCTCGTGCTCGCACAGGCCGGTGGCCCGGGGGCGGAACGCCTGTTCGGCGATCTGCTCCCCTGGCTCGGCGTGCTCGTGGTCATCGTCCTGATCGGCGGCGGCATCGCCATCTGGCTGCGACGCCGGTTGATGGCCGGTGAATCCGCCGATTCGGTGGGTTTCACGCTCGGGGATCTCCGGGAGCTTCGAGCGCGGGGCGAGATCAGCGACGAGGAGTTCGAGAAGGCGAAGTCGCAGATGATCGCGGGGCTGACTCGCCGGGAGGAGATGTCCGGACCGGACCTCGTCCCATCCGCAGAGAGCCGGGTGCCCGGTGCGGTCCCCCCCCGCCGGGCCGGGGAAACGGACCGCGACGACCCCACTTCCGCCACGGAAGGCGGAAACGGCTGAAGCCTTCGGGAAACCCTCCCGATACACTCCGACCGGCCGCGCGATGTGTTCACGGTCGTTCCGTTCCAGGGTCCCCAGTTCACACGGGAAGACGCATGCACCGCAGTTCCGACCCGGCTTCGCAGGCCGGCCCTTCGTCCTCTCCGGTTTCCGGACCCCGCCGGCAGCCCGCCCCCATGGCCAGTGCCGGTCGCGGGGGCGAGCCCCGCGGCTCGAACAGCGGCGGCAGCGGCCCCGGTGGCGGTGCTACCCCCGGTGGTGGAGGCGGAGGCGGAGGCGGGAACGGCGGCTTCCGCGGTCGCAAGATCACGACCTGCTCGTTCTGCGGCAAGACCTCCCGAGAGGTCGGCCCGATGGTCGAGGGGCCGGGCGATGTCTACATCTGCACCAACTGCACGGACCTCTGCCAGAACATCTTCCGGCAGGAGCGGCGTCGGGTCGATCGTGGCCAGCCCCTCTTCAGTTCGATCCCGACTCCCCGCCAGCTCCGCGAGTTCCTCGATCAGTACGTGATCGGGCAGGACCGCGCCAAGCGATCGCTCGCGGTCGCGGTGCACACGCATTACAAGCGACTCATGCACGCCGAGCTCGAGGAGGCTGACGTCGAGCTCGACAAGTCGAACGTCCTCCTGATCGGGCACACCGGCACGGGCAAGACGCTGCTGGCCCGGACGCTCGCCCGCATCCTGAACGTCCCCTTCGCGATCGGCGACGCCACCACCCTCACCGAGGCGGGCTATGTCGGCGAGGACGTCGAGAACCTGCTCCTGAAGCTCCTTCAGGCCGCGGACTACGACCTCGAGACGGCCCAGCGGGGCATCATCTACATCGACGAGATCGACAAGATCGGCAAGACCAGCGGGAACGTGTCGATCACCCGCGACGTGTCGGGCGAAGGCGTGCAGCAGTCGCTGCTCAAGATGCTCGAAGGCACCGTCGCCAACGTTCCCCCGCAGGGCGGCCGCAAGCATCCCGAACAGCAGTACATCCAGCTCGACACCTCCCACGTCCTCTTCGTCTGCGGCGGCTCGTTCGTCGGGCTCGAGGACATCATCCGCAAGCGACTCGGCTCGAGCCGGATCGGCTTCGGGCTGGGATCCGGCGGTGGCGGGAAGGTCGCCGAGGGCGACCCCGTGCTCACGCAGGTCGTCCCCGAGGACATCCTCGAGTTCGGCCTCATCCCCGAACTGGTGGGCCGTCTGCCGATCATCTGTCCCCTCGAGCCGCTGAACCAGGCCGCGATGGTCCGAATCCTGACCGAGCCTCGGAACGCCATCGTCAAGCAGTACCAGCACCTCTTCTCGCTGGAGAACGCGACGCTGGAATTCACGACCGAAGCGCTGGAAGCGATCGCCGATCGGGCGATGAAGCGAGAGACCGGAGCCCGGGCCCTGCGGGCGATCATGGACGAGATCATGGTCGATCTTCTCTACGATCTGCCGGAGCGGGACAACGAAGGCGTGACCTATGTCCTCGACGCCGAATCGGTCGAGGGCGGCGCCTCGCTGGAGCGGATGGAGCGCCGCAGCCGTTCGTCCGCCTGACCACGAGACCGACCAGTGACGACGCCCTCGTCTGAAGACACCGCGAACGCCCGCGACACGATCCGTGCCGCGGGCGTCGCGCTTCTGGAGGCGATCGACCGAACGCCGCTTCCGGCGGACCTCGATGCCCGCCTCGACGCCTTCTGCGAACTCGCCTTCGCCGAACTCGCACCGACGGGCGTGAGCTGGCTCGGCTTCTATCGCGTGACCGACACCGGCGATGCGATGACGCTGGTGGCGTGTCGAGACCGTCCGGCGTGCTCGCCCATCGGGCTGCACGGCGTCTGCGGCCAGTCGCTCCGCACCGGGCGGACGCGGATCGTCGCCGACGTGCTCGAACTGGGCGACGCCTATGTCGCCTGCGATCCGCGTGATCGTTCGGAGATCGTGATTCCCCTGCTCGGCGGCGGCGAGTC
>JAUIHC010000634.1 GCA_030432455.1 Phycisphaerae bacterium
CAGGTCTTCACGCCGCTGGTCGCGTTCGCGATCGAACGGGGCTGGGTCGAGCCCGAGGAGGGCCAGCTCGTCCTGCTCTCCGGCGTGGACGGCTGGGCGTCCGCGGGCGAGCGGTCCTGGTCGCGGAAGAACCTCGCGGATCCGATCGTGGCGAGATTCGTGCAGCGGTTCAAGCCCGATGCCGAGCCGGGCACCATCGGACCGGAGAACAACGAACTCCTGCTGCTCGGGCTCGCGTTTCTCTGGTGGGTCAACACCAGCGACGACGCGGCGGCGATCATGCTGGAGTCGTCGGCGATTCCCGAGACCGACAAGGACCGGCTCCGCCGCGGGGATCGACTGATCCCGATTCCCGGCCCGTTCGGCATTCCGATCGGCGGCGGTGCGAAGCCGCTCGACAGCGAGGTCGTGCTGGAGACCGGCGTCGCGCCGTTCGTGACCAACGGCACGTACGACGAGAGTCTCGGCACCGTCACCTTCTCGACCCGGGTCTACCCCGCCGATCAACGGCGGCGACTGGCGACACCGGTCTTTCATGCGAGCTGGGCGGTGCCCGACGCCGAGGTGCAACGGGCGATCTTCGGTGAGATCAGGCTGACCGGCCAGGAACTCGCCGAGTGCGCCTGCTGGGAGCGGATGCTCGACGAGACCACGCAGGCCGATTGGCGGGCGGCGGTCGTGCAGGCGATCGAGACCGGCGATCCGTCGGTGCTTCGGCCGATCCTCGATCGGGTCGAGGGCGACGGGGACGACGATCTCCCGGCCCCGATGGGTCTGCAGGCCGTCGTGCCCGCGAAGGATCCGGCCTGATGCGACGCGTCGGCGTGATCGGTGTCCTCGGACTGACGATGGTGCCTGCGGTCCCGGCGATGCCGTCGCCGATCGTCGTGGCGGTCTCCGACGACGTCGAGTTGCCCGGGTTCGTGGACATCTTCTGCCTCGACTGCCATCGCGGCGGTGGCGCGGTCGGAGACATCGACCTCGCGCCGCTGGCCCGGGACGCCACGGATCCGACGATCGATCCCGAGTTGCTGCGTCGGGTTCGGGACCGCCTCCGGGCCCGGGACATGCCCCCGGTGGACATCTCGCTGACCCTCGAGGAGCGTCTCGCGGATCGCCCGACCGAGGACGAGTATCTGACGGCGGTCGCCGGGCTCGGCGATGAACTGCGACGACGGTCCGACGGCGCGGGGGTTCCCGGTGTGGTGCTTCGGCGCCTGAACCGGCGTGAGTTCGCGTCCGCGATCGCCGATGTCTTCGGGGTGGGGATCGACGCCGACGTGCTGCCCGCCGACGATGTCGGCCACGGATTCGATCATCTGGGTGAGGTGCTTTCGACCTCGCCGCTTCTGGTCGAGAAGATCCTCGACCTGGCGGAGTCGGTGGCGCGTCGATCGATCGTCGATGCCGATACCGCGATTCCCGAGGTCCGCACGATTCCCCTCGGTCGCACCCGGGGCGGTTCGGTGCGGGGCGAGGGGGCGTGGCTCCCGAGTCGAGGCGAGGTCGCGGCGGACGTCGATCTTCCG
>JAUIHC010000635.1 GCA_030432455.1 Phycisphaerae bacterium
TGGACCGAAGGCGTCGGTTCGATGAAGGTCGGCGGCAAGCGCAAGCTGCTCATCCCCTTCAACCTCGCCTACGGCCCCCAGGGTCGCGGCCCGATCCCGCCGCGGGCGATGCTCATCTTCGACGTCGAACTGCTCGACATCGTGGGGCAGTGATTCGCGTCCTCCGTACTCCGTTCACCACGGAGAACACGGATCACCACGGAGAGCACGGAGGTTCACGGAGGGCCACGGAGCGTCTTCCTCCGAGACGGATACGCCGCGACCCGATCCCGATGAATCCCATCTGATGAACGAAGGGCGTCCCCCACCGGGACGCCCTTCTTTCTTCTGTCTTCCGTCATCTTCGTCAACCAACTATCCGGGCGAACCGGCCACACCCCCCATTCCCCTCCGTGGCCCTCAGTGCTTCTCCGTGAACTCCGTGGTGAGCCCGCCTCGAAGCGCCCGTGCCTCGATCGCCTTGACCTTGGCGAGGCGCCGTTCGTGCCGTTCCTCACCGGTGTACTGCGCCGCGAGGTAACCGCGGACCATGTCCTCGGCGAGCGCCTGGCCGACGATGCGGCCGCCGAGGACGAGGACATTCATGTCGTCGTGTTCGACGCCCTGATGCGCCGAGTAGTAGTCCTCGCAGTTGGCGGCCCGCACACCGGGGATCTTGTTCGCGGCGATGCTCGCCCCGACGCCGGACCCGCAGAGCATGATGCCGCGGTCGGCGCGACCTTCGACCACCGCGAGCGCGACCTGCTCGGCGTAGTCGGGATAGTCCACGCTCTCGGTCGAATGCGTCCCGAGGTCGTCCACCTCGTGACCAAGCGACTCGATGAACGGACGCAGATGCTCCTTGAGGTCGAAGCCCGCGTGATCGGAACCAAGGGCGATTCTCACGCGGCACCTCCGGCGACGCGGGCCATCGACCGCTTCGCGGCCGCGACGATGTTCTCGGGTTCGAAGCCGAAGGTTCTCTGCAGATCCGCGATCGGAGCGCTCGCTCCGAAGCGGGTCATCCCGACGATCTCGCCGTCGGGTCCGGCGTACCGTTCCCACCCGAAGGTCGATCCCTGCTCGACGCAGACCCGGGCCTGTACGCCTCGCGGAATCACCGACTCGCGGTACGCCGCATCCTGCTTCTCGAAGAGCGACCAGCACGGCAGACTCACCACCCGGCTGCGAACGCCTTCGGCGGCGAGGTGCTCGTGCGCGGCGAGCGTCGGATGGACCTCGCTGCCGGTCGCGACGAGCACGACTTCGGGCGTGCCGTCGCAGTCGGCCAGCACGTAGCCGCCCTTCGCGACCCCCGACGCCGCGCCGTAGCGCGATCGATCGAGCGTCGGCAGGTTCTGTCGCGAGAGTGCGAGCACCGCCGGCTCGTGCGTCATCGGCATGATCGTGCGCCAGCACTCGACGACCTCGTTCGCGTCGCACGGACGGAAGACCGCGAGACCGGGCATGGCGCGAAGCGACGCGAGCTGCTCGATCGGCTGGTGCGTCGGGCCGTCTTCGCCGAGCCCGATCGAGTCGTGCGTGAAGA
>JAUIHC010000121.1 GCA_030432455.1 Phycisphaerae bacterium
CCGCGAGGTCGTCCCGGATCGCGTCGAGCACGTCCACGACATCCTCGGCGTACTCCATCGAGCCGACCGCGGTGATCCCGAGCGACGCGAGGTGCGTCGTCGCCTCGATGGTCGTGCGCCGCCTCGCTTCGATCGACGGCTTCGGGACGATCGGATTGACGAGCTGCCACGCGGCCGCTTCAAGCAGCAGTCCGGTCGGGCGGCCGTCGGGGTGACGCACGATCGTGCCGCCCGGCGGGTCGGCGGCGAGTCGGCCGGCGTCGTCGAGCATCCGCAGCACGACCTCGTTCACGAGCACCGCGTGATGATCGTGCTTGAAGCAGACGACCGGCCGATCACCGCACCCGGCGAGCCACGATGCGTCGGGCAGATCGCCGCCCCAGCCGGTCTCGAGCCATCCGTGCCCGAGCAGCCATGCGTCCGGCCCCTCGGCGGGAAGGGTGGCGGCCCGTTCCGCCAGCCGCCGGGTGAACGCCGCCCGGCTCGGGCAGCGGGCGAGATCGACCTGCTGCATCGTGCTGCCCGCCAGAACGAGATGCACGTGCGCATCCACGAACCCCGGGAGCACCGTGCCGCCGCCCGCGTCGAGCACCTCCACGCCATCTGAGTCGGCCGTGCCCGCATCGAGCACCGCGGCGATGCGATCGCCACTGATGACGACATCGACCGCGCGGGGGCCGGCCGGGGTCGCGAGTCGGGCGTCGCGAAGGACGAGGGTCGGTGTGGAGTCGGGCACGGGTCTATCGTACGAGCCGATCTTGTCCCGACCCCGTGTCGAACCGGAATCCAGCACCATGCCGATCGCGCCGCTCCTGCGTCTGCTCGTCCCGACCGTCACCCTGGGAATGTTTGCGGGGTGTGGCGACGGCGGAACCGCCGGTGCCCCCAAGCCACCCGCGTCGGGCTCGCCGAGGCCGCCCGTGGCGACGACGCCGACGCAGGCCACCACGGGCGTCGATGCCGACGCGACGGCCGAAGCGGCGACCGACTGGTCGGTGTCCACCGCCGCCAGCGATCCCAAGCGGGCCGAGGTCGGGGGGCTCGTCTTCCCGAAGCCCCCGACCTGGCTCTGGACCGCGCCGCGGGTTCGGTTCCGCACGCTGCAGTACGACGTTCCGGGGGTCGCCGATGGCGCCGGCGCGGCCGAGCTGGTCTTCAGTCTCTTCCGCGGCGGCGACGGCGGACCGACCGACATGAACATCGATCGCTGGATCGGGCAGTTCCGCAGCCCCGAGGGCGAACCCGCCGAGGCGACGACCTCGACCGAGGAACGCGGCGGTCTGGTGATCCATCGCGTCGAGACCGCGGGGAGCTATCAGGCGATGGGCCAGCCCGCGCCGCGACCTGGACAGATGCAACTTGGCGCCATCATCGAAGCCCCCGGCCGCCGCGTCTTCGTCCGCCTCGTCGGCCCCGACGCGACGGTCGAGGCGGCGAGAGAAGACTTCGATCGACTCGTGGCGGGTGTGATGCCTGGCGGGTGATGGCCGCGTGTCGCCAGGTACCACGGAGGTACCACGGAGTTCACGGGGGAGCACGGAGGGCCACGGAGGATGCGTGTTCAACCTCAATGGCTGCGCTTCCTGCAGTGAATCTTGCGGATGCGTGGTGGCGTGAACGACGCTTGGAACACGGACGGGGTTTCACATTGGGAGCGCGAAGCAGGCAGATCAGATCCTCTCCGTGGCCCCGTGATCCTCCGTGCACTCCGTGGTGATCAACCCGAACCAAGTCCAATCTCTGTGGCCCTCCGTGCCTCTCCGTGTTCTCCGTGGTAAGAACCGCGACTCACCCCGCAGCAGCGAACCGGCGGCTGACTTCGGCCCAGTTCACCACGCTCCAGAACGCCGCGATGTAGTCGGGGCGACGGTTCTGGTAGTGCAGGTAGTACGCGTGCTCCCAGACGTCGAGGCCGAGAATCGGGGTGCACTCGCACTCGACCAGGCCGGTCATGAGCGGGTTGTCCTGGTTCGGCGTCGAGCAGATGCACAGGCCGCCGCCGGGCTTGACGCCGAGCCACGCCCAGCCGCTGCCGAAGCGGGTCGCGCCAGCCGCGGCGAACGTCTCCTTCATGCCGTCCATCGAGCCGAAGGCGGCGTCGATCGCGGCGGCGAGTTCGGCGCTCGGGGCACCGCTCTCGGCCGCGGGGCAGAGGATCTGCCAGAAGAGGCTGTGGTTGAAGTGCCCGCCACCGTTGTTGCGGACCGCGCCTCGGATCGCCTCGGGCAGGTCGGCGACGCCGCGGCAGAGATCCTCGATGCTCTTCCCGGCGAGGTCGGCGTGTCCGCCGATCGCGTCATTGAGCTTGGCGATGTAGGCCGCATGGTGCTTGGTGCGGTGGATGTTCATCGTCTGCGCGTCGATCGCGGGCTCGAGGGCGTTCTCGGCGTACGGCAGGTCGGGCAGGGTGAAGGCCATGGGTCGGACTCCTTGGCGAATGTGGTGTGAGGGGCGATGCCGACCGGGCCGTCGTCGGTCCCGGCCGGAGGGCGGGCAGTGTAGACGGCTCGTGACCGGTCGGACCGGGGCCGGATCGACCGCGGCTCGCTACCCTTCGGTCCATGCGCCGCGACGGACTCGAACGACTGGTGGATGCCTCGGGAAACCGGGCCCGGGAAGGGGTCCGGGTGCTGGAGGATCTCGCCCGGTTCGTGCTCGACGACCAGGATCTCGCCGGGGCGCTCAAGGCGGTTCGGCACGAGATCTCGGGGGCGATCGCGGACGTCGGATTCCGGGGCGTGGCGTCGCGCGACACCGCGGGCGACGTCGGGACCGCGATCGGCACCGACGCCGAGTACGAGCGGCCCGGCATCGTGGCGGTCGCCGACGCGGCGGGGGGGCGGGCGACCGAAGCGGTCCGGACGCTGGAGGAGATCGCGAAGACCGGGGGGCAGGCCGCGGGCGACGCGGCGCGGCGACTCGAAGCGGTGCGGTATCGGCTCTACGACCTGGCGGCCGCGACCGTCGCCGGGCTCTCGCGGGGCCGGCCGGCAGGATGGCGGGTGCAGGTGCTGCTGACCGAGTCGGCGTGTCGCGGCGACTGGCGGGACGTGCTCTCGGCAGTGATCGCGGGCGGTGCCGATGCGGTGCAGGTGCGTGAGAAGCACCTCGACCCCGCGGGGCTCGTCGCACGGGTCCGCGCGGTCGTCGAGATCGCACGGCCCGCGGGGGTGGCGGTCATCGTGAACGACCGCGCCGATGTCGCGGCGGCGACCGGCGCCGACGGCGTGCATCTGGGGCAGGACGATCTGCCGGTCGAGATGGCGCGGGCGGCGGTCGGGCGGCTCGCGATCGTCGGGGGGAGTTCGCACACGCTCGACGAGGCGGCGCGGCTGGTCGCGGCGGGCTGCGACTACGCGGGCGTCGGTCGGTTCGCGGCGAGCGGAACCAAGCCGGGGGCGAGCGAGGGCGGGGCGGCGTTCGTGCGGGCGTTCGTCGAGGCGCATCCGTCGATGCCGCATCTGGTGATCGGCGGGGTCGGTCCGGCCAACGTCGGCGGCGTGATCGAGGCGGGGGGGCGTGCGGTCGCGGTGTGCGGGTCGGTCTGCGGGGCGGACGACCCGGCCGAGGTGGTGGCGGATCTGCGACTCCGCCTTCAGCACGCGGTGGCCGAGGATCTGGCGGCCGAGCCATCCGATCCATCCGAGCCAGCCGAGGCGGCCGGGACCGGGATCAGGACCGGGATCAGCGGCTCATGATCGGCGATCTCGAGGTCGTCCTCTGCGGCACCGGCACGTCGAGCGGCATTCCGATCATCGGCTGCCGGTGTGCCGTCTGCACCAGCGAGGACTGGCGTGATCGGCGGACCCGGTGCGGGGCGTGTCTGCGATTCCGCGACGCCGAGGGGCATCCCCGGATGATCCTGCTCGACTGTCCGCCGGATCACCGCGAGCAGGCGCTGCAGCTCGGGCTCGACCGCTGCGATGCGATCCTCTTCACGCATTCGCACGTCGATCACGTCTTCGGGCTCGACGATGTGCGTCGGTACAACGCGGTCCAGAAGTCGCCGATCGAGATCCTCGGGGACCGGGGCACGCTCGAGGAACTGGAGCGGATGTTCCGGCACGTCTTCCGGCCGCACGAGAATGTGAACGTCTCGTTCGTGGCGAGTCTGCTGGCGACCGAGGTCCGACCCGGCGAGGCGTTCGAGCGGTTCGGGCTGCGGATCGAGCCGCTGCCGCTCCTGCACGGTCGGCTGCCGATCCTCGGGTACCGAATCGAGGTGGCGGGGGACGACGGCGATCCGGCGGGGGGCCAGCCGGGGCCGTTCCCGCTGGCGTACTGCACCGATGTGTCGGCGATCCCGCCCGAGGCGTGGCCGCGGCTGACCGGACTGCGGACGCTGGTGCTGGACATGCTCCGGCCGCGACAGCACCCGACCCACTTCACGGTGGATCAGGCGATCGAGACGGCCGAGCGGATCGGGGCGAGCCGGACCTGGTTCCTGCACATGAGTCACGAGATCCGGCACGCCGAGGTCGATCCGACCCTGCCGCCGGGCATGCGGCTGGCCTGGGACGGCATCCGGCTCTGAGCCGGACGGGGGGCCGTGGCGGGGGGGGCGGGGGGTCGGTAGACTCCGCGTCCCATGGCACAGATTCGCGAAATCAAGAAGCGCATGGTCGCGGTCGGGACGATCCAGCGGATCACCAAGACCATGCAGATGATCGCCACCGCCAAGTTCACGGCGGCGGTCCAGCGCACCAAGGCCACCCAGCCCTACACCGAGAAGATCCGGTCGCTCGTCGCCGCGGTCTGCAGTGATCCGTCCGAGATCGACCACCCGCTGGTCGGCGGCGATCGCAAGCCCTCGGGCAAGGACCTGCTGCTGGTCATCGGCTCGGACCGCGGCTTCTGCGGCGCGTACAACGCGAACGTCCTCCGCAACGCCCTGAAGTGGCGCAACGCCCGGCAGGCCGAAGGTCGCGAGATCATCATCGAGACCAGCGGCAAGAAGGCTCAGAACTTCTTCAAGTTCGCCAAGGTCGCCGTCGCCGCCATCCACGAGGTCGGTGACAAGCCGCAGTACGAGGTCGTCGCGGGCATCGCCGACCAGTTGATGGACCGCTTCGTCGCGGGCGAGATCGACACCGTGCGGGTTGCGTACATGCGGTTCGAGAGCAACGCCCGCCAGATCCCCGAGATCCAGCAGATCCTCCCGATGGAGGCCCCGACCGCCGAAGGTGGCGAGGCCGGCACCGACTCGACCGCGTACGAGTTCACGCCCGACGAGGAGTCGCTGCTCAACGACCTGCTCCCGCGGGCCGTGCGCACCTCGCTCTTCCAGGCGTTCAACGACGCGGTGGTCAGCGAGCAGATCATGCGGATGATCGCCATGAAGGCCGCGACCGACAACGCCGCCGGCCTTGGTCGATCGCTCAAGCGAGATTACAACCGCGCCCGTCAGGCCCGCATCACGACCGAACTCACCGAGATCGTGTCCGGCGCCGCCGCGCTCGCCTGAATCGGCCGAATCCACGAACGCAGAACGACCGCGTTCCCCGTCGCAACGGGGATCGCGGTCGTTTTGGGAGAATGGAGAACGGACGATCGACCGTGGGGCCGCGGCATTCGTGGCCCGCCGTGTTCCATCTTCCATTCTCTCTCTTCAAGACAAGGGCGTCCGGTCTCTCAACCGGACGCCCTTGAATCGACGGCACTCGCTCGTCGGCATCATGCTGCCGACGCCGACATCACTTCACCTTGACGCCGCATCCGAACGGACGCGTCTCGGCGGGGCTCACGGTCTCGCCGTTCTTCACCGCGGTCACGGCCTTGAGCACGTAGTTGGTCTCGGCCTGATCGCTGAACGCGCCCATGTATCGCATCACGCCCTCGCCGTCGATGACGTAGCAGTGCGGTGTGGTCTTCGCCTGATACGCCTTGGCGACGCTGGTGTCGGCGTCGATCAGGATCGGGGTCTTGATGCCGAGGGTCTTGGCCAACTCGGCGTCCTTCTTCGTCAGGTCCTCGGCGCTCATCCGCATCTTGTGGGTGGACGAGTCGATGGTCAGGTAGACGACGTCCTCATCGACCTTCTTCAGATCCTCGTGGAGCTTCTTCACCTGGCCGGTGGTATGGATCGAGTTCCGGCTCTTGCCGCCCGAGTACGGGCAGGTCGGGCAGAACCACTCGATGACCACGATCTTGCCCTTGAAGTCGGAAAGCGAGTGCTCCTTGCCTTCCAGATCCTTGAGGGTGAACGCCGGGGCGGCCTCGCCGATCTTGGCGACCGCGGTCGTCTTCGCCGCGGCGGGCGGCGGGGCGGGAAGGGCGGTGGCGACCGAGGCGGCACCCGCGAGGGTGGCGAGTCCGAGGACGGCGGCAAGGCTGGTCATGCGACGCATGGAAGTCTCCTGATGTTGATGGCGGAGTGGTCCCCCGAGGATTCGGGTCGGGGGTGGGTGATCGATGGCGTCCGGATCGAGGTCAGTCTTTCACAGGGATCCGGAACGAGACGGCTCGATCGGTGGCGGCCGGGCCGAAGAGCACGAGCCCGGCGGCTTCGAGCGGTTTGCCGAGGGCGTTGTCGGGTTCGACGCGAAGGGGGACCTCGATTCGGAAACGACCGTCCTCGAGGGTCGCATCCACCGGTCGCCCGTCACCCGCCGCGACGCCGGGCGTCAGGTCGGGGATGAATCGGATCCGCGTCGCGTCGCCCGCGGATCCGGTCAGGACGAGTCGGCGGGTGTCGGGCGTGTCGCCTTCGACGATCGTCGCGGCCATGTCCGGCACCGTGGCCATGGGGATCGGCAGTCGCCCGGCCGCCTCGGCGAGCCGATTCCCGCGGGTCCGAAGGCTGTTGTCATCGGGGCGGGGGACGGTGAGGGTGACCGTGCCGGTGGCGTCGCCCATGAGGCACGCTCGCTTGCAGACCAGCCATTCCACCTCGACGGGAAGCGTGATCCGGCCGGGGGAGAGTTCCTTGCTCGCGGTGATCGGCACCAGCAGGACGACCTCGTCGGCATACCCGTAGGTGGTCTCGCCGTGGCCTTCGAAGATGACGGGCCGCGGCCAGGCGATCTCGCCGACCGTGATCGACTCGGGGGCCTTGATGCGGATGCGGGGCTGGGTGCCGCTGTCGCCGGGGTTGTGCCAGTAGACATGCCATCCGGGTTGCATCCGCAGCCGCACGCCGAGGTGCGTCGTCGCGCCCGGCATGATCAGGTCGTCGGCGGTCAGCAGGTCCATCGACACCACCTTGTCCCCGTCCGCGGGTTCGAGCGTGTCGAACCCGAACTGGGCCGCGGCCGGTCGGGTCGGGACGAGGATCGCGAGGGTGCAGAAGATCGTCGCAAGGACCAGAAGGTGCGGTCGTCGATGGTGTGCCGGCGTCATGTTCAGGTCCGAAGGCGAGCGAGTCGGTGGCGGTCTCCCGTCGAGACCCATGGAGTATGCCGTATCCTCCGGACCTCGTCAGCAAGGAGATTTCCCCGCATGTGCCCCATTCGCGTCCGACGCCTCGTCCGAGCCTCGATGATCCCCGTCCTCCTGACCGTCGGCCTTCTGGGCGGTTGCAGCACCTCGACCAGCGACCGTGATCTCCGTCCGGTGACGCCACAGGAGGGCATCGCCCTCTCGGCGGGCACGCCGGGGACCGCCTTCACGGCCGCGACCCGCGGCATCTGGGTCGATCCGCGGCGGGCGGAGACCTACGCCGAGGCTCACATTCCCGACGCGATCAGCATTCCGTTCGGCAGCGGCGACTTCGAAGGCACCGCCCGCGAAAAGCTCAAGGGCTTCGATCCGATCATCGTCTACGGCGACGACTATCAGGACATCCTCGCCAACGCGGCGAGCAAGCGGTTGATCGAGATCGGCTTCAAGAACGTCTACACGCTGCGGGGCGGCATCCAGCAGTGGATCGCGGACGGGTACAAGGTCGAGGGGAAGTAGGGGGGGCGGGGCAGGCGGCGCGGACTCGCGTGGTGCGCAAGTCGTCCGCACGTTCAGACGCGCCAACCCCCGACACAGCGAGCATGGGCGGCGCGGACTCGCGTGGTGCGCAAGTCGTCCGCACGTTCAGACGCGCCAACCCCCGACACAGCGAGCATGGGCCGAACGGCCCACGCGCAGCGCTCAAGATCGTTCAGCCCCCTTGCGGGGCCTCCGCCGCGCGACCGGAAGGTTGTTCGTCAATCAGCGGCG
>JAUIHC010000122.1 GCA_030432455.1 Phycisphaerae bacterium
ACGAGCAGCAGTCGCGACTGGCCGAGGCCCGCACCGCCGAGCGCCCGATGTTCGTCATCACGCCCGAAGAGGCGCTCGCGAACGAACTCCGCGACGCCGAACTGGCGACCTCGGGCGACGAGGCCGCCGACGCTCGCGGGGAGCGGACCTGGCGATTCCATGCCGAGAACGTCCGCGATGTCGCGTGGGCCGCGAGTCCGACCTTCATCTGGGACGCGTGGGGCGTCGAGGTGCCGCGGACCGACGGCGAGGTCGCGATGGCGATGAGCTTCTATCCCAACGAGGGTGAGCCGCTCTGGAGCCTCTATTCGACGCAGGCCGTCGCCCACACCATCGAGGTCTACTCCGAGCACACCGTGCCGTATCCGTATCCCGTCGCGATCAGCGTGAACGGCCCGGTCGGCGGCATGGAGTATCCGATGATCTGCTTCAACGGCCCGCGGCCGGAGAAGGACGGCACCTATTCGGAGCGGACCAAGTGGGGGCTCATCGGCGTGGTGATCCACGAGGTCGGGCACAACTGGTTCCCGATGATCATCAACAGCGACGAACGGCAGTGGACCTGGATGGACGAGGGCATGAACACCTTCGTCCAGTTCCTCGCGATGGAGACCTGGGAGGACGATCCGAGCAGTCGTCGGGGGGAACCGCACGGCATCGTGGACTACATGATCAGCGAGCGGCAGCGGCCGATCATGACCCACGGCGAATCGATCATCCAGAAGGGCCCCAACGCCTACGCGAAGCCCTCGGTCGGGCTCAACCTCATGCGGGAGACGATCCTCGGGCGGGAGCTCTTCGACGAGTCGTTCCGCGAGTACTGCCGCCGCTGGGCGTTCAAGAGCCCGGAACCCGCCGACTTCTTCCGCTCGATGGAGGACATGAGCGGGACCGACCTCGACTGGTTCTTCCGCAACTGGTTCTTCACCACCAATCATGTGGACATCGCCATCGAGCGGGTCTTCGACTTCACCGTCGAACCCCGCGACCCCGATCTCCGCAAGCCGATGCTCGCCGCGGAGCGGGACGCCGAGATCCCCAGCCTCACGAAGAGCCGCAACGCCGACGCCGAGCGTCGCAGCGACCGCTATCCCGAGCTCCTCGACTTCTACAGCCGCTTCGACGAGCTCGAAGTCACCGAGGACGATCGCCGCGACTTCGAGCGGTTCATGAAGCGCCTCGACGACGACGACCGCGCCGTGTTCGAGGCGCTCGAGGCGCAGCCGCTGCACTTCTCGATCGTGCGGTTCCGCAATCTCACCGGCTTCCCGATGCCGCTGCCGCTGGAGATCGTCTGGGACGACGGTGGGGTCGAGGAGGTCACCCTCCCGGTCGAGATCTGGAAGATGGATCCGTCGGTGTGCACGAAGATGTTCGTCGGGCCCCGGGCGATCGCCCGCGTCCGCCTCGATCCGCGTCGGGAGATCGCCGACGCCGATCGCACCAACAACGCCTATCCGCCGCAGATCATCGGTGGTCGTTTCGGACTCAGCCCGTCGCGCGACCGCTCGAACCCGATGCAGTCGGCCCGGGCTCGCGACGGTCGCCCGAAGATCGAGGAGGCGGCTCGAATCGTCGCGGTCGCGATCGTGCCGGTCTGGACCGAGTGTCTCGCGGCCGACACCGAGGCCACACCGATCGCCCACGCCGGGGCGCTCATCGGATCGGTCGAGTCGGATCTGCTCATCGATCCCTGGGGGCGGGCGATGCGGCTCGAGTTCGCGTCGGTCGCGCCCTCGACGGACGACGAGGTCCTGGCGACCCTGCGAAGCGACGGAAACGACGGCCGTCGCGGTACCGACGACGACGTCTCGCTGGTGATCCTCCGCGACGGCCGGGTGCTCGACGAGACGATCGCGATCGCCGGTGACGAAGGAGCGGACTCGTGATCGGTCGCACGCTCTCGGTGCTCGCGGCGACCATCGCGATGTCGATGGGAGTGGCGTCGGCGAACGATTCTCCGGCCGAGCCGGAGATCGCCACCATCGTGCCGGACATCATCTACGGGCGGGTCGATGCGCTTGCGCTGACCTACGACCTGCTCGTGCCCACCGCGGAGGCGAACGGGGCGACCGTCATCTTCATGGTGAGCGGGGGCTGGATCTCGCGGTGGTTCGATCCGCGGATGGCGCTCGCGCCCGAGGTCGGGGGCGTGTCGCTGGTGCACGATCTGCTGGCGGACGGCTACCACGTGGTCATTCTGCGGCACGGCAGTTCGCCTCGCTACAAGGTGCCCGACGCGGTCGATCATGTGCGCCGCGCGATCCGACATCTTCGGACGACGGCCGAGGATCGCGGTCTCGATCCCGAACGAATCGGGTCCTTCGGGTTGAGTGCGGGCGGGCATCTCTCGCTCATGCTCGCCACCGACGGTGGGGATGAGGCGGCTCGCGAGCTGCAGCGAGAGCGGATCGGCCGGGACGGTGTCCGGCGCGACCGGTCGCCGATCGCCGCGGCGGTCGCGTGGTTCCCGCCGGTCGAACTCGGCGAGATCGTCGGACCGAGCGACGCCTTCCCGGCGCTCGACTTCGATCCGGCACTCGCGGGCGGCGTCTCGCCGCTTCGCCGCGTGGACGGCGGTGATGCGCCGGTGCTGCTCATGCACGGCGACCGCGATCGACTCGTGCCGATCGCAGCGAGTGAAGCGATGAAGGCCGCGTACGACGAGGCGGATCTGCCCGCGGCGTACGAGCGGTTCGACGGTCAGGGCCACGGGTTCCAGGGCGAGGCGGCGAGCCGATCGTCGGCGCTGGCGAAGGCGTGGTTCGACCGCTGGCTGCTTCCCACGTCGGACGACGCGAGCGACGGTGAGGAGTGATCTTCGGGTCGCCGCCGTCTGGGGTGTTCTCCCGAAGGGACGACATTCCCGGTCGTGATGCGAACCGTTCAGAGCGCTCGGCGTATCACCCGGCGTCACGCGGGTCGCAGGGTCGCGACCGCCGTCCCCTTCGCACCTCTCATCACACGGATCTCTCTCTCCGGCCCGGGAGGCCGCGCGGTCCCATGTTCATCGCATGTCGGCCGGGTTCGTCGTCCACCCCCCCTGTGAGCGTCGCGTTCCGGAGCGACGCCCACGCCTCGACGTTCCGTCTCCCGGGCTGTTTCCCTTTCCGGCAACGACCCCTCGGCTGTGCGGCGAGGGGTCGTTCGTAGGCGCTCGCATTCGGCGGTCAGGACTTCGGGATCTGGACGACGAGATGCGACCACGCATGATCGCGGGACAGAAGTTCCCGCGAGATCTTCGCGTCGAGTCGATCCCCCGGGTGCTCGGTGCTCGTGCCGTCGGCGCGATGCAGCACGATCCTCGCCGGGCCGTCTCCGAGTCGATAGACGACCGGCACGCCCACGAACTGGAAACCGAGCCCGTTCGCCGGAATCGAGACGCGACGATCGCCGTCGCCGTCGGGAATCGTCCACTCGATCGGCGAGGTCGTCCACTCCGACGCCGGGAGCAGGGTCGGCGCGAATCGGATGGTCCCGTCCTCGATCCGCACCCCGAGCTCCATGCGGCGGGTGAGGAGCTCCTCCTTCACCTGGCCGGTCATGCCGGGCTGCTTCGCGCGGCCATCGGGATCCGAATGCGAGTAGGCGTCGATCGGAAGTCCGCCGAACCGGGCAGCGTCCATGCGGAAGCCGAGGCCGTCTCGCACGCGGTGATAGTGCGCGACCAGCCGATCGCGGGTGGCCTCGTCGGTGTCCGTGTTCTCGGCGACGATGACGCATTCGCCGACCGCGACGAGGAGCTTCGCGACCATGTGCCAGTACGTGCAGCCGATGCCTTCGTAGCCGTACATGCCGCCGGAGCGGCCGGTGAAGGCGTGGTGATCGAAGATGTCCTCGTACACCTCGAGAATCGCGGTCCGCTCGGCACGCACGGTCTCGGCGAGTGCGGGCCTCGTGGCGAGTCGATCGAGCACCGTCGCGACGTCGCGGCCGTTCACGAGCCCGGCGGCGAATCGCACGACGCCCGCGCCGTCCCGCTCGACGAGGGTGCGATCGCCCGCGGCGATCAGTTGGTCGAAGATCGCGATCGCCGCACGCGCGTCCTCCGGCACGACGCCCTTGTCGAGAAGCGCCGGAATCTCTCGGACCGGCTGCAGCAGGAACGTGTCGAGATCCGCCCGGTGCAGGCTGGACGCGAAGAGCGCGTCGAGCAGGTCCGCGGATTCGCTCGGCGAGAGCACGCCCGCGGAGAGCACCGCAACTTGGCCTTCGAGCATCTCGGGGAGCCGACGGATGCTCGCGGCGTCGGTGGTCGTCTGCAGAAGGTTGTAGGAATGGAAGAGGCCGTCGGCCCGACGGTTCGCGGCGATCGCGTGATCGAGCCAGGCGGTGGCCGCGTCGCAGAACGCGATGATCGCGGCGCGATCGACCTCGACCGACGGGCGGGCGGGGGACTGACTTCGACGCGACTCGAAGACCCGGCCGAGGGCGTCCATCACGCGGCGGCGGGTCGCGTCGTCGAGCGTCGGGTCGGCAAGCGCGGCCTGCTCGGACTCAAGCACCTGATGGGTCGCGGTGAGCCACGCCGCCGACGGCGCACTCCAACCGATCGAACCGTCGCCAGATGCGTGAAGATCGCGGACGACCGCAAGGTGGCGGCGCAGCTGGCACGCGGTGACCATCGAGAGTCCGAAGCCCGCGAGCGCGTTGTTGGCGTCGTTCCACTCCGGGCGTTGCGTGTTCATCCAGACGCCGCCGTCGGGGACGAAGGCGCCGAACTTCGCGAGCACCGGGACGAGCAGCTTCTCGGAAAGCGTGGCGTGCACGACGCCCGCGTCGTCGTGCACCAGGCGGCCGTCGGCACCGGTCGCGGCCACCCGCGCGATGGCGGCCTCATGGGCGGCATGGTCGAAGGTGATCGAACGACGCGGATCCGCGACGAGATCGTCGTGGGGCGCGAGCCGGTACGGGACGTCGGCGAACGAGAAGATCGGGCGATCGAGCCAGGCCGTGAGCCGTCCGGGCGACGCCGCGCAGGACGCCTCGAGCAGTCGGGTGAGGTAGACGATCTGATGGTCGCCCCAGTACCCGAGATTGCTCCAGGGGTTGTCGGGCTCGGGGACCTCCCAGTCGATGCCGTCGCGGGTCAGGCGGTACGCGTTGAAGCCGTCGGGCGTGGTCGCGTTGACGAACTTCGCGATGAAGTGCTCCAGCCACGCGGGGTGGGCGAGCGCGAGGGCCTCCCAGTTCTGGAAGATGTCCCGCCAGTTGCCCTCGTAGGCGAGGACCCGACGACCGTCGGCGTCGCGGATGCGGATGTTGAATCGATTCCACGGGCGGCTCGGGTCGCCATGTCGCCGCCCGAACCAGAACGGCAGGTACTCGAGCGCGAGCCGCTCCAGATCGGCGTCCTCGCTCGCGGCGGCCTCCGCCACGAGGACCGACGCCGCGACCTGCTCGGTCGCGTCGCGGTCGTCGAGCCAGGCTCGGTGGCGATCGGCGACCGCCCGGTTCCTCGCCTCGACGAAGGAGACCCAGTCGCTCCAGGGACAGCGGTCGCGGTCCTGTGGGATGCCGCCCCGCATGTCGTTGTAGAGCGTGTTGGTGCGGTGGTGGGCATCGACGATCGGATCGCCGGAACGCTGGAGGCCGTCGGTCTCGCCGGCGATCGCGTCCATCCGACGCGATGTCTCGGCGACCTCACGGTCGAGATCGGACTCGAGGTCGGCCGCCGAGGCGGCGGCGTCGGCGAGTCGGTCGCGGATCGCCGCGACCGAGGCCTGCGATCGTCGGACGTCGGCGGCGAGACTCCAGCGGGTCGAGCCGTCCGGCGGGAGCACGATCTCCGCGCGGCGAAGGTGCGCGGTCGGGCGACCGACCACCCGGGGGCGTGGTGCGTGGTCGCGGCCGCGGAGGAACGACTCCGCGGCCGCGGCGTCGAGCAGGACGGCGGCACCGGGAAGTCCGGTTCCCCAGGCGACGGTGGCGTGGAGCGATTCCGCGGGTTCGGCGCGGTCGCTCAGGGCCGACTCCATCGCCATCGTCGCGAGGCCGTGGGCGCCCACCAGTTCCGCCCGCGCGTAGGCGTGCACGAGGCAGCTCATCGACTGCATGACCGCGACCCCGGCGCCACCCGGGACCAGGTCGCGGACCCCGTCGAGCAGGGCGAATCGACGATCGGCGCGTCCGTCGTCGAGCCGCTCGATCGACACCCGGCGCAGGATGCCGGAGTCGTCGGAGAAGCACCAGCACACCGTGGTCCGCAGTCCGAGTCGAAGGTGGGTCTCGGAGAACCGGAGTCGATCGCCCGCGGTCGATCGGGCGAGATCGCGGGTGATGTCGCGACCGGGACGACCGGTGAACGGCTCCCAGATCTCGTCGCCCTCGCGGATGGCGGTGAAGCCGCCGGAGAAGCCGTGGACCTGATGCAGCAGGTCGTCGGTGCGGTAGGGGAAGAGCGAGCCCTCGGCGTCCACCCGACCCGCGGCCAGCCCGCCCGAACTCGACGCGTAGAGCCAGTGATCGTCCGGACTCACCACCGCGACGAGGAAAGGGTCGAGTCGATCGACCTCGGGAACGAGGTAGTACTCGGTTCCGTCGAGGATCGCGAGACCTTCGGTACTCGTGGTGCTCATCTCTGGCGTGGTTCCGTTGGGGCGGCGGTGTGATCAGTCGAAGGCGGGCAGGTGGACGTCCACGCCCTCGGCCGCGGCGCTCATGACCGCGTCCATCACCCGTTGCGTGTCGAGCGCCCACCGCGGCCACTGCGGGTCGACGGGATCGATCCCCGCGGCGATCCGCGAGAAGCGTTCGACCATCGCGACCTCCTGGACGCAGTCGTTCACCACGATCCGCTCGTGGTTCCGACGGTGGGCCGCGTCGCCCTCGGTGAGCGACGACTCGGTCTCGAGGTCGATCACCGCTTCGGTCGGACTCCCAATCACGAAGTCGTGCATCCACATCGCGCCGTGCTCGCCCACGATCTCGATCCACTGGCGGAGCGGGTGACGGAAGGAGCACTGGAAGCGGGCGATCCGAACGCCTTCGGGACCGGGGAACTCGAGCTCGCCGGTGGTGTGGATCGGCACCTCCCGGTGCAGTTCGTGGTGCCGGGCCCGGACCACGGTCGGCATCGCGTCCATCACCACCAACGCCATCCGGATGCAGTACCAGCCGAGATCGCCGAGGGCCCCGAGCGGTTCGGTGTCGGCGCTCACCCGGATGTTCGACTCGAAGAACGACGGATCGGCGCGGAAGGTGAACGCGCTGTCCAGGAAGGTCGGCACGAGTCCGAGGTCCGGCAGCCGCGTCCGCATGACCTCGAAGCGGTCGTGGTGCATGAACATCACGCCGTCCATGAACTGGACGCCCGCGTCGCGGCACGCCTCGACCATCTCCGCGACCGCCGAGGCGTGGGGGGCCACCGGCTTCTCGCAGAGGACGTGCTTGCCCGCGGCGGCGGCGCGGATCACCCAGTCGTGGCGGAGCGCGGTCGGGAGCGGAATGTAGACCGCGTCGATCTCGGGATCGGCGAGCAGGGCCTCGTACGAGCCGTGGGCCCGCTCGAGCCCGTGCTCGGTCGCGAAGGCGGAGGCCTTCTCGAGCGAGCGGCTGGCGATCGCGACGGGGCGGGCGTGTCGGGCCTGGTGCATGGCCCGGACCACCTTGCGGGCGATCGAGGCGGTGCCCAGCACGCCCCAGCGGCAGGATCCGGAGGAGTCGGTCATGTCGGAGTCCCGAAGGTCGGACGGAGCCACCCGAGAGATGGGCGGTTTCAGGGCGTGGATGGTACGGGCTGGGGGGCCGGAAGCCCGATACGGCGAGGCCGTGCGATATTTCTGGAAAACGACCGGCTTGGGCTTGATCCGAGAGGTCGGGAGGGGACAATCGACCATCTCCCGTTTCCGGAAAGGACCTCCCAAAGATGCACCACGCCCGATCGTCACTGTCGTTGGTTCGTCTGGCAGGCATGATGGTCGTGGCCTGCGGCGTGGGCTCCGCCGGGGCGTGGGCGGGCGGTGAGGACTGCAACGGCAACGGCATCCCCGACGCGAAGGACCTCGCGTCCGGTGTCAGCGAGGACTGTCAGGGCGATCTCATCCCGGACGAGTGCCAGGTCGAGCAGGCCGACCTCCTCTACCTCTACGACGACGACATCTACGAGG
>JAUIHC010000123.1 GCA_030432455.1 Phycisphaerae bacterium
CTCGACATCGACGACCTCGGCCCCGTCGAGCAGGCGACCTTCGACGACCTGCGGCGGGAGATGCGGGCGATCCTCGAGAGCACGCCGTACTGTCCCGGCGACGGCAACCTCGATGGACGGGTGGACATGGAGGATCTGACCGCGGCGATCGCCGACTGGGGCGCCGCCAGCTGGTGGGATCTCGACCGCGACGGCACCATCACCGGCGCCGACATCGGCCTGCTCATCGCGAACTGGAACCCCGACTGCGCCGCAGACACCGTCCCACGCGACGGCCTCTCGTACAACGACCCGGCCTACATCCCCGACTGCCTCTGACGCGATCCCGATGATCGCGATGATCCCGGGCGACTGGAGGAGATGCCCGGGAAAGACCACGCCCCGCCACGGTCCGAGGACCGGGGCGGGGCGTACCCGCGTCCTTGCGGGGCGTCCTCGCGAGGCGAGGACCGCAGTCCCTTCGCTTGCTGGCGAGGGCGGCGATCGCGATCAGTAGACGACCGCGTGGGCGCTCTCGACCGCCTCGATGACCTGCCGCACCGTGAACGGCTTGCGGAGGACCGAGTCGAAGCCGCACTGCATCAGCTGGCCGATCTGGCCATCGGTGACGCGGCTGCTCATGGCGATGATGCGGGTGACCTGCAGATCCTCGTTGCCGTGGATCAGCTTGCACACCTGCGTGCCGTCGCCGTCGGAGACGTTGAGTTCGTAGAGCATGACGTGCGGACGGAACCGCTCGCACTCCATCCCGGCGGCGAACAGGCTGTCGCAGGTGCGGATGTCGAAGTTGGTCTGCTCGCGAAGCACGCCGGTGAGGGTGTCCACGACGCCCTGATCGGTGTCGCAGATCAGCACCCGCGGACGGCCGCTCATGAGGCCGTCCATCGGGATGTCGTGCTCCCGCATGAAGGAGAGGAGGTTCGCCACGGGGATCCGCCGGTCCTTCGACCCCGGAATCCGGTAGCCCTTCAGCTGCCCCGAATCGAACCACTTGCTCACCGTGCGGCTGGCGACGTTGCAGATCTTCGCCACTTCACCGGTGGTGAGCACGTCCTTGTCGAGGAGGTTGAACTGTTCGTTGCTCATGTGAGGTCCGTCCCGTGTTCCCTTGGCGACGCGACTCTCGGCATCCTGCGAGACGTCGCCGAACCACTCATCGGCGCAACCCGAGCGCGAATTCAGGCGCGAACCGCCAATGTCCGCGCAATTCCGCCAGACCGACGCGGACATGCCACGCCGGAGCCATCGCGGCACTCGTGGTTATGAGAACCAGGACGATCGTGGCTCGTCCCGAAGATCCGGGGATCGGGACGTGACACGGCCGGGAACCGGCGTCAGAATCGCCCCGGCGATCGAAGACCCTCGATCCGCGACGACCAGACGAAAGGAGCGTCGGGATGGAGATCCTGGGACTGCTGGCCCTGCTGCTGATCATCGGGGCGTTGCGTGGGGGCAAGGACGTGCCGGAGTCGATCCGACTCGGTTGCGGCTGCCTCGTCGGCACCACCCTGTTCCTCGTGGTGCTGATTCTTCTGCTGGGGGCGCTGTCGCGGTGACCCGGGGGACGCCTTCGGCGACAACTACCCCCCCGCCGACTCCACGCACCGCAGCGGGATTCCCGCCGCTCGCACCGCCTGCTGGACCTCGTTGCCGTGGGCCGCGTCGCGCACTTCCAGCGTGCAATCGACCAGCACCGTCGAGACATCGGGCCCGCCGAACGCCCGTTCGTGCCGGATGTCGCGCACGCTGGCGCCCGCGTCGGCGATGACCGTGACAAGGTGCTGCAGTCCGCCCGGACGGTCACGGATCGACGCTGTGAATCGAAGCAGCCGCCCGTCCACCGCGAGGCCGTGCTCGATGACCCGCGAAAGGACCATCGGATCGATGTTGCCGCCGCAGAGCAGCAGCACCACGGTCCTTCCCGCGAGGTGCGAGAGATGTCCTTCGAGGAAGGCGGCGAGCGTCGCCGCCCCGCCACCCTCGACGACCCCGCGGTGCATCTCCGCCAGCCGAAGGATCGCCAGAGACAGCGACTCCTCGCCGACCGCGTACATCTCGTCCACCCGGTCCTTCGCCAGTTCGAACGCCCGCGGCCCGACCTCGGGCACCGCCAGTCCGTCCGCGAGCGTCGGCTCGACCGGCACCCGCACCGGACCGCCCGCCTGCATCGCGGCGATGAAGCTCGCCGCCCGCGTCGGCTCGACCCCGATCACCCGCACGTCGGGACGCATCGCCTTGATCGCGACGCCCACGCCGGCGAGGAGCCCCGCCCCGCCGACCGGGACGACGACCGCGTCGAGATCCGGAACCTCCTCGAACAGTTCCAGTCCGATCGTCCCCTGACCCGCGATGATGTCTGCCCCGTCGAATCCGTGGATGTAGGTGAGCCCGTCGGACGCGACCAGTTCATCCGCCCGTTCCTTCGCCTCGCCGATGTTCGCCCCGTGCAGCAGCACGCGGGCGCCGTACGCCGCGCAGCGGGTCTGCTTCACGATCGGCGCCGTGCGGGGCATGACGACGGTCACCGGAATCCCGAGATCGCGGCCATGCCACGCCAGTGCGAGGGCGTGGTTGCCCGCGCTCGCAGCGACGACGCCGCGGGTCCGAGCGTCCTCGGGCAACAGCGAGAGCGCGTTGCGGGCCCCGCGTTCCTTGAACGACCCGGTCCGCTGCTTGTACTCGAGTTTGCAGAAGACGCGGGCGCCGACGAGTTCGGAGAGCCCGGGCGCCTCGGTGCAGGGCGTGCGGAAGACGCCGCCGGCGATGCGACGGCGGGCGGCGACGATGGTGTCGAGGGTGACGGGCATGGGGGGAGAGAGAGTCGAGAGCCGAGAGTCGAGAGTGGAGAGTGGATTGTGACGCCGCCGCCGTCCTCGGGACGGCGGCGGCGATCACGGTCTTCGATTCGTCATCCGAGTGTCAGCCGACGGGGCCGGCGTTGCGGACCGCGTCGGTGATCTCGTACTTCGCGTCGTTGGCTCGGAAGCGGGCGGCGAGGTCTCTGGCCTTCGCGTCGTAGGCGTCCTTGTCCGCCCAGGTGTTGCGGGGGTCGAGGACCTCGTCGGGGACGCCGTCCACCGCCACCGGCATGTGCAGGCCGAAGATCGGGTGCTGCCGGGTCTCGACGCCCTTCAGGCCGCCGTCGAGGATGCGGTGCACGAAGGTGCGGGTCCACTTCAGGCTGAAACGATTGCCGATGCCGTACGGCCCGCCCGTCCAGCCGGTGTTGAGCAGCCAGACATCGGCGCCGTGCTCGGCGATCCGCTTCTGAAGCCACTCGGCGTAGACCATCGGCGGTCGCGGAAGGAACGGGCCACCGAAGCAGGGGCTGAAGTTCGGCTTGGGCTCGGTGACGCCCGCCTCGGTGCCCGCGAGCTTCGAGGTGTAGCCGTTGATGAAGTAGTACATCGCCTGTTCGGCGGTGAGCTTGGAGATCGGAGGCAGCACGCCGAACGCATCGGCGGTGAGGAACACCACATTCTTCGGATGCCCCGCGGTCGAGGGACGCCGGGCATGATCGATGAAGTCGATCGGGTAGGTGACCCGGGTGTTCTCGGTCTTCGAACCGTCGTCGTAGTCGGGCACCCGCCCCTCGCCGAGGACCACGTTCTCCAGCACGCTGCCGAATCGGATCGCGTTCCAGATCTCGGGCTCGCCCTCCTGCGAGAGCTTGATGCACTTGGCGTAGCAGCCGCCCTCGATGTTGAACACGCCGTCGTCGGACCAGCCGTGCTCGTCGTCACCGACGAGATCGCGGTCGGGATCGGCGGAGAGTGTGGTCTTGCCGGTGCCGGAGAGCCCGAAGAAGACCGCGACGTTCCCGGGATCCTCGTGATCGACGTTGGCCGAACAGTGCATCGGGAAGACGCCCATGTCCGGCAGGTCGTAGTTCATCGCGTAGAAGATCGACTTCTTGATCTCGCCTGCGTAGCGGGTGCCGATGATGATGACCGTGCGCCGCTCGAGGCTCTGCACGATCGCGAGCCCGCTCTTGACCCCGTACTTCTCGGGATCGTCGATCTTGAGATTGCACGCGTTGTAGATCACCCAGTCGGGCTCGAAGCCCGCCCGCTCGTCGGCGTCGGCGTTGATGAAGAGCGTCGCGGCGAAGAGCGAGTGCCACGCCTCCTCGGTCACGACCGAGACCTTCAGCCGGTAGTTGGGGTCGGCACCCGCGTGGCCGTCGAAGCGATAGAGCTCGCCTCGGCTCCGCAGATGTTCGATCGCCAGCGTCTCGAGGGCGGCGAAGTTCTCCGGCGAGATCGGCTGGTTGACGGTGCCCCAGTCGATCTTGTCGTGCACCGCGGGCGTGTCCTCGAGGAACTTGTCCCCGGGACTGCGTCCCGTTCGTTCGCCGGTGTCGCAGGCGAGCGCGCCGTTGGCGGCGAGGACACCCTCGCCCCGGCGAATGGCGTGCTCCACCAGCTCGGCGGAGGCGAGATTTCGATGGATGGTGACTGGCCCAAGATCGACGACGCGATCGGCCACTCGGTCTGCGGAAGCGGTGGTGCTCATGCTGAAAATGCCTCTGACCGGTCCTCGCGAACGCGAATCCCGGATGGTACCAGCCACTGCATCGGCCAGACCGGATCGAATCCCCCGAAACCCGAGGATTTCCCCGGCAATCCACGGTCCGCACCGCTTGAGCCGGGTGCGGCTCGGCGGTAGGCTTCCGGACCCGCTGGCGACCGTAGCTCAGGGGTAGAGCACCTGGTTGTGGTCCAGGACGTCGCGGGTTCGAATCCCGTCGGTCGCCCTCGCCAGTTCACGCCTCGACGCCGCCGGACTTCCGGCGGCGTCGTCGCGTTCCGGACCCACGCTCTCCGGCCCCATACTTTCCGGCTCCATGCGTTCCGGATCCATACTTTCCGGATCCATGCGTTCCGGATCCATGGGTTCCGCACCAAGAGGACTCCCCCACCACGCCTCCGGAGGCCCCATGCACGCCATCGCCCTCCAGTACGCCCCGGTCTGGCAGGACAAGCCCGCGTCGCACCGCCTGATCGAGACCATGATCGCCGAGGCGGCCCCGCCGCCGGGCAGCCTCGTCGCCCTGCCCGAGATGGGCGACACGGGGTGGTCGCTCGATGCGGAGGCGGTGGTCGGCGGCGACACCCCCGGCTGGGCCTCCGATGTCTCGAAGCGGCACGGCATCCACCTCGTGGTCGGATTCGCCCGGACCGTCGATCGGCCTCCCGGAGCCGCCAACGCCGCCGTGATCGCCCACCCCGACGGTTCGCTCGGCCCGATCTACGAGAAGATCCATCCGTTCGGATTCACCGAGGAACCCGCGTGCTTCGCCTCGGGGGAGCGGGTGGTGATCGATCGCGCCGGCCCGTTCACCGTGGCCCAGACCATCTGCTACGACCTGCGGTTCCCGGAGCTTCATCGGGTCGCGATCGATCATGGAGCGGACCTGCTGGTGATCGTCGCCAACTGGCCCGCGGAACGGGCGGCCCACTGGCGGGCCCTCGTCATCGCCCGGGCCATCGAGAATCAGGCGTTCGTGGTGGCGGTGAATCGAACCGGCCGGGATCCATCGTTCACCTTCGACGGTGGCTCGCTGATCGTCTCCCCGACCGGCGTGGTGCTGGCGGAGGGCGATGCGGCACCCGGCGCGGTCCGAGCCGAACTCGATCATGCCGAACTGCTGGCGTGGCGACGACGATTCCCGGCCCTTGCGGACCGGCGCGTGCCGCTCGGCCGCGACTTCGCGGTCGTGATCGCCGGTTCCCGGACGAGCCTCGACGAGAGAGATCCGGATTCGCCCCGTCGGCTCGATTGACGACACGACGCGGTGCCGTAGGATGCCGAGCATGCCCGCCCGCGTGCGGGTGCCGACGAGCCGATGCCGGAATGGACGCCGCCTCTCGTCGAACGACTCACGGCTCCGATGCGGACACTTCCGCCCGGAGCCGATCCGCTGGAGGCGGATGGCATGCATCAGACGAGTTCCCGAACCAGACGAGCATCCTCATCGCGACCGCAGCGATCCGCCGGTGACGCCGCATCCGCAGCCGACCGGCTCGGCGTCGACGCCGCCGATCTCCTTCGACGCGCCTTCTTCCGGGACGCCGCCGAGTCCGCCGCCCGCTACGGCGTGAGCGTCCACGATGTCTTCGAGCACTGCGCCACGGCGTTCGACCTCGAGCTTCTGGACACCCCGATGCTCCGGCTGGGAGCCGCCGAGCGGATCGCGGGGAACCTCGAGGACGTGCTGCTCGTGATCGCCTGCATCCGGCAGGCCCCCCACGCCTGGCACGATCTCGAGGAGGAGATGCGTCCCATGCTTGCCCGCATGTGCGAACTGCGGGTCGATGAGATCGAGTCGATGCTGCAGGCCTCGCGATTCCTGCGGGCGGTCCGCTACCAGACGCTGGGCCTCGATCCCGAGGCCGAAGTGGACGACGGGACACCCCGACTTCAGGACTTCACCGGACTGCAGCCGCTGCGGTCGTATCTGGGCGGACCGCTCTTCTCGTTGCTGCAGGACCTGATCCGCGATGGACTGGTGCAGGGCGTTCGAGGTCAGGGCGATGGCGGCGTCGAACGGCGTGCACTTCGTCTGGCGGACTGACCATCGATAGACGGCCGACGCTTGACACTCGTTCCGGCGGCGGTACTCTTCACGGCTTCCCGACCTTCGGCGGGATTCCAGCGGGCGGCTTAGCTCAGTTGGTAGAGCACGGCATTGAAAATGCCGGTGTCCCCGGTTCAAGTCCGGGAGTCGCCATCGAACACGCCGCCGCGTCCCTCGGACGCGGCGGCGTGCTTCCTTCCTCGCCGGTTCGGTCGTCGCCCCTTCCCACTCCGACGCGGCGGGGCGGAACCGAGCACCGACGATCGTCGATCCGCCGACGAGGATCAGGCCACCGATCGCGACCGGGCGGCCAGAGTCGTCGACATCTGCTCCAGCGACCCCTTGACCACCTCGGACCCGAGCGACCCCATGGGGTAGTTCGCTTCCAGAGCCTCGGCCAGCGCCTCGGAATCGGTCACCAGAAAGTAGACGGGGAACGGAATCGCGTTGGTCGCGAACCGCAGGGCCCGCTGCAGGTGCTCGCGGGTCGTCGCCAGCACCAGCGCCCCATCGTCCCACCGCACCGGCATGATCCGGAACTGCCACGCCTGCCGACGCGTGACCACGTCGCACACCGCGGGATCGCAACACCCGAAGTCCGGCTGCAGCGCTCCGGTCAGCTCGGTGTACTGCTCGACCCACGCATCCTCGATCACCTCGGGCGAGACGCCGAAGAGTCGTTCGCAGATCGCCCCGAAGGGTTCGGTCCGCCGCGACTGCTCCTGAAGCACCTGCTCGACTTCCGACTCGGTCAGGATTCCCTGACGGACCAACAGCTCGCCGATTCGCATCGGGCATCCTCCTCCAGGTTCCCGCGACGACCCTCCACCGGCGTCGAGGCGGGATGCCTCATCTCCACCTCCTCATCGACCCGTCCCGGGCACCGATCGCGGTCGAACCCCCGGTTCGACGACGTCGGGGCGCCGGATCTGCCGACTGGACCGGCGTTGCGACTTCCCGGACGACGCGGCGACAATGCGATCCATGCCCGACCTCCCGACCACCGACGACGCCTGGCGAGATGTCATGCTCGAGGCGTCGATCGACGGCCGCCTCGGCGACCTCGATCGGCGGATGCTCGAGCATCGCCACGACGCCGCCAATCGCGAGGCTCGTCGCGATGCGGTCCGTGGCGAGATCGAGGTCGTGGTGCGGTTCCTTCGACTCGGCGCCCGCCTCGTCACGGAGACGTCGGGGCCGGAAGGGCCACCCGTCGATCTGCGGGTCACGCTCGGGGATCTCTCGTTCGCGGTGCATGTCAAGCGACTCGGCCCCGCGCCAGCCCCGGGCCGCCCGGTGCCCGCGGTCTTCGAGTCGTTGACCGACCTGCCCCGTCCCTACCTTGCGGGCGTGGAGTGGCACGGCGACGCCCCGGCGGCGTCGGCCGCCGAGGACGCCCGCGACTTCCTGCTGGCCGCCAGGTTGGGGGATCGCTGCCTGCTTCGTGACGAGCACGACCGACATGCGGGCACGATCGAGCTCCTCGCGCCGACCGGCGAGCCCGACGG
>JAUIHC010000636.1 GCA_030432455.1 Phycisphaerae bacterium
GAGCCGGATCCGTTCCGCGGGCTCGGTGCCGCGACGGTCGAGGAGAAGACCGACGACGACACCCGCACGCGCCGACGGCGGAAGTCGAGATCGGAGCGTCAGGCCGAGCACAAGGCGACCTCGGAAGCCGAGGCGGACGCGACCGCGGCGTCTCCTGAGATCGGCGACGGCGATGGCGCTCAGGAGGGCGACGGCCCGACGAAGAAGAAGCGACGCCGACGCCGACGGAAGAAGTCGGGTGGCGGTGATGGCGCGGCCGCGGAAAGCGGTGGCGGCGAGGACGCCGGCGGCGACGCTGCGCCGCCGGCCGCGTCAAGCGCCGAGGGCGAGGGCGGATCGGACGGCGGTCCGGCGAAGAAGAAGCGCCGCCGACGGCGTCGTCGCAAGGGAGGCGGCGGGGGCGGCGAAGGAGGCGGCGGCGACGGAGAGTGATCGAGACTTGAGATTCGAGATTCGAGCTTCGGCTGGGTTTCTCGGGTGGTTTCTCGGGTCTTGAGTCAGCGACATGCCCCCTCCGCCTGCTTCGCAGGCACCCCCCCCGCACGCGGGTGAGGGGAATTGGAGGTTGGATTCCGCTCCCCCGTCTTCGGGGGAGCTGTCGCCAAAGGCGACTGAGGGGGCCCCGTCGCCGATTCGCCGGATGGTCGAATCGGCGACGGGTCTCCCACTCGTCCGCTCACTCACCGATCGTCGTCACGCGTGGATCGCGCGTCCCTCGGTCGCGAGCACGGCCTCGTGCATCGACTCGGCCATGGTCGGGTGGGCGTGGATCGTCGAGATGACGTCCTCGGCGGTCGCTTCGAGCCGCTTCGCAAGCCCCATCTCGGCGATGAGCTCGCTGGCATCCTCGCCGAAGATGTGACAGCCGAGGATCTCGCCGTACGGCTCGCTGGTGATGACCTTGACGAGGCCCTCGGTGTGGCCGGTCGCGATCGCCTTGCCGTGCGCCTTGAGCTGGTACTTGCCGACCTTGTACTTGATGCCCTGCTCCTTGCACGCCCGCTCGGTCAGGCCGACCGAGGCGATCTGCGGGTTGGTGTAGGTGCAGCCGGGGATCGCGTCGTAGTCGATCGCGACCGGGTGGTGACCGGCCATCTTCTCGACCGCGATGATGCCCTCCTCGCTCGAGACGTGGGCAAGCCACGGCGGGCCGATGCAGTCGCCGATCGCGTAGATGCCGGGCACGGTGGTCTGGTAGGTCGGATCCTTGGACGATCGGACGTCGGTGACGATCGCGTCCCGCTCGACCTTGATGCCGAGGGAGTCGTCGAAGAGTCCGTCGAAGCGGCCCTTGACGCCGATCGCGACCAGCACGACCTCGGCGTCCAGCGTCTCGGTCTTCGATTCGTCCTTCGCGTCGGCGACGGTGACGCTCGCCCCGCCCTTGCCGGTCGTGATGTCCTTGACCATCGCGCCGGTCCTGAACGAGATGCCCTGCTTCTCGAAGCTCTTCTGCGCCGCCTTGGAGATGTCGTCGTCCTCGACGGGCAGAATGCGATCGAGCATCTCG
>JAUIHC010000637.1 GCA_030432455.1 Phycisphaerae bacterium
CCCGTTCGGACTCGGTCGGTGCTCGCCCGGGCATCCAGTCCGACTCGAAGGCGGTGCCGTCCGCGGCGAAGGCGGCGGTCAGCGTTCGGTCCGGGCCCTCCATCACGACCTCCATCGACGGCTTGATCAGACCCGACCACACCTGCTGGGCGACGATCGCGGCGACGATCCACCCCGCCATCGCGATCACCGAGATCACCAGTCCGCTGACGGCCAGTCCGCGACCGCGTCTCGCACCGTTGGCACCGGTCGCCGAGAGGCCGATCGCCCCGCAGATCACCCCCGGGAGCCCCGCGCCCGGGAGGCAGAGCAGGAGCCCGAAGACGAGCGAGGCGACCGCCATCGCACTGAGCGGACGATCCTGCGGGTCGGTGATGACGGGCGGTGCGGACTCATGCATCTGAAGGGGCTCCCTGAAGGTCGCGTGAAGTCTACGGGGTCCCGTTGGCCTCGGAGCCGGAGCCGACGTCGGCATCGACCGACATGGCGTCCTCGGCTCCGGATCGCGCCCCGTCGCGATATCCGATCGATCGACCCTCCGGGCCCAGCAGCCGGAGCGACAGCAGCCTCGGTTCCGCGGCGAGGTCCTCGATCGACAGGCCGCGATATGGGGGTGGACGCAGTCGGAACGCCGCCTCACCGGTCCAGAGTGTGCCGTCGGTGCACGCGACCCGGATGGTGGCGAGGATCGTCGGGGTGATCCCCGCCTCGGTCTGCTCGAACCGGACGACCGAGATCCGCTCGGGCCGGAGTCCGGCCTCCCGGGCGTCGGCGAGCAGGGCGACCAGCTCGCCCCGGTCCATCGCCGGACCGTCGATCACGGATCCGACCGCGTCCGCGTCCGCGTCGACCGCGCCCTCGATCGCGGTGGTCACCACCAGTTCCATCCGCTCGGTCAGGACCTCGAGCATGCGGGATCCGATGTGATCCCAGACCGAGAGCCAGACAACCGACGACGCGGCGCCGAGGGCGATCGCCCAGAGCGCGAAGCCGCGACCACGGGATCGATCGGGCCGCCGGATGATCTGGAGATGCGCCACGAAGCCGAGCACGATCGCCGGCAGTCCCATCAGCGGACAGAACCCGGTCAAGGCGACCACGAACGCCGACACCGCGAGCTTGTTCAGCGGCGGACGCCGCGCGGCCACGAGATCCGGCCTCACGACGGGCGTCCGGGCACTCGGCGGCGGGGATGGTGCAGACGGCTCGTCCGACATGGCGGCCGAGTGTAGTCGCGTCTACCCTCCCGACCATGACCGCGGCGGATCCCTCTCACCCTCCTCGTGCGACCCGAGCCGCCGTTCCCGGTGACCTCCGAGGGCGGCGAGCCGTGGTGATGGGTCTTGGACGGTTCGGAGGCGGCGAAGCGGCGGCCCGATTCCTGGCGCGGTCCGGCGCCTCGGTGCTGGTCACCGATCTCGGTGACGCCGAGGCGTTCGAGGAGGCGATCGCTCGACTCGAACCGCTCGGCGTCTCGTTCCGCTTCGGCAGCCACGACGCGGTGGA
>JAUIHC010000124.1 GCA_030432455.1 Phycisphaerae bacterium
GGGTCGCGTCGGACGCGAGTTCCAGCGAGAGCACGGTTCGCCGCCGGTACCACGAGCTCGTGCCGAGACTCGCGACGGCGTTCACGCGGTCGTAGCGGGCGGCGCTGCGACCGTAGATCGCCATCACGTCGGGATCGACCGACGGCGTGGGCGGCGAGGCCACCGCGCTCATTCCCGCAGCTCCCGTCCGGTCAGGCGAAGGAACGCCTCTTCCAGACTCGCCTCGCGCAGCCGCACCCCCTCGACCCCGCCGGGGATCGACTCGAGCACCGTGATCGCCGAGGCCAGCTCGTCACCGAGATCCGCCAGCGGCACCCGGACCGCCCGCCCGTCCCAGGTGCCGATCGGCGGCGTGAAGTCGGGGCCGCCCCCGCTGCGGGGACGGGCCTGAAGTTCGTACCGAGGAATGCCCAGATCGCTCGCCAGCGTGGCCGCCTCGCCCCGCGCGACCACGCGTCCGTGATCGATGATCACCACCGAATCGACCAGTGACTCGGCCTCCTCGATGAGATGCGTGGCGTGCAGGATGGTGGTGCCCGTGGCCCGCAGTTCGCCGATCATCCGCCAGATCGCGGCCCGGGCCTGCGGATCGACGCCCTCGGTCGGCTCGTCCAGAAGCAGCAGTCGGGGCCGGTGCAGCACGCTCACCGCGAGGTTCAGCCGCCGCTGCATGCCGCCCGAGTAGCGACCGACGAGGTCGTCGGCCCGTTCCCCGAGCTGACTGAAGTCGAGCGCCCACGCGACCCGCTCGGCGCGATCCGCCCGCGCGACCCCGACCAGATCGCAGTGGAGTTCGAGATGCTCCCGGGCGGTCAGCGTGTCGTGCAGGGCGATCCGCTGCGGCACGAAGCCGAGGTCCCGGGCCCCGGGTCGCCCGCGACCGAATGCCGAGACGATGCCCGCGTCCTCGCGAAGCAGTCCCGCCACGATCCGCATGAGCGTGGTCTTGCCCGCGCCGTTGGGGCCGAGCAGGGCCGTCCACTCGCCCGTCGCCAGCGACAGATCCACGCCGTCCAGCGCCTGCAGCGGGCCGAAGGCGCGGCGAACCCCCGACACCAGCAGGGCCGGGGGTTCGACGATCTCGCGCGGGGGTCCCGCGTGCTCGGCGGTTCGGACGGCGGCGGGCATCAGTCGAGCGGTCGCCCGTCCCACTCCACGAACGCCTCGACCGCCTCGTACTCGGCGAAGCCGAGTCGGTCGAGCGCCTTCGCGGTGCCGCGATTCCGCTGTTCGGCCCGCTGCCAGAACTCGCGCTCGTCGGGACCGGGGAAGAGGGCCTTGTCCTTCTGCGACTGGTGCTTGAAGATCGCGGTGATCTTCCGACGGAGCTCCTCGGGCGAGAGCGGGACGGCCATGTCGAACTGCTCGATGGCCCACTCCTGCCACGCGCCGCGGTAGAGCCAGAGCGTGCACTGCCGGGCCCAGTCGTCCTCGGCCACCGCGAGCATGCCTCGATAGACCGCGGCGAGACATGTCCGGTGCGTGCCGTGCGGATCGGAGAGATCGCCCGCCGCGTAGACCTGATGCGGCTTCACCTCGCGAAGAAGCTCGGCGACGATGCGGATGTCCTCCTCGCCGAGCGGCTTCTTCGTGACCCGGCCGGTCTCGTAGAACGGCAGATCGAGGAAGTGGAGGTTCTCGTCGGCAAGACCGCACGAGCGACCGGCGTCGGTGGTCTCGATGCGGCGGATGAGGCCCTTGATCTGCTGAACCTCGGGGATGTCCACCTCGCCCGGCGCCTTGCGCCGCAGGGCGTCGGCGATGCGGGACTCCATGGCCTTCGCCTCGGCGGCGCCGAAGCCGAACATCGTGTTGAAGTGGGTCACGAAGTCGGCGAAGCGGAGCGCCTCGCTGTCGAAGACCGCGATGTTGCCCGAGGTCTGGTACGCGACGTGGACCTCGTGCCCCTGATCGACGAGCCGCAGCAGCGTGCCGCCCATCGAGATGACGTCGTCGTCGGGATGCGGGCTGAAGATGAGCACCCGCTTCGGGAAGACCTCGTCGCTCGGGCGATCGATGTCGCCCGACCGCTTGCGACCCGCGGGCTTGCCGCCCGGCCAGCCGGTGATCGACCGCTGCACGGCGCGGAACACCTCGAGGTTGATGTCGTACGCGCTGCCCCGCTCGGCGAGGAGGTCCTGCAGACCGTGCTCGTTGTAGTCCTCGGGATGAAGCTTGAGGATCGGCTTGCCGACCTCGTTGGCGAGCCAGATGACCGCCTTGCGGACCAGTCGGTCGGACCACTCGAAGGTGCCGGCCGGCGCGAGCGCCCACGGCGTGGCGCCGCGGGTGAGGTTCGCGGCGGCGCCCTCGTCGAGCACGGCCGCCGCGTTGGGATGCTCCTGCAGGAACGACGCGGCGATCGTCTCGGTGATCTCTCCCTCGATCGCCTTGGCGGCGACCGCGGACTTGCCCTCGCCGAAGGCCATCATCACGATCCGACGCGCGTCGAGAATCGTGCCGACGCCCATGGTGATGGCGCGGGTCGGCACGTTCTCCTCGCCGAAGAAGTCGCTGGCGGCGTCCTTTCGCGTGACGCGGTCGAGGTGGATGAGACGGGTGCGGCTGTCCATGCCCGACCCCGGCTCGTTGAAGCCGATGTGGCCGGTGCGGCCGAGACCGAGGAGCTGCAGGTCGATGCCGCCGGCGTCCTGGATCGCCTTCTCGTACGCCTCGCAGTAGGCCCGGACCTCCTCGCCCGCGATCGTCCCGTCGGGGACGTGGGTGCGGGCGGGGTCGATGTCGATGTGGTCGAACAGGTGCTCGTTCATGAACCGGCGATAGGACTGCAGGGCCTGCGGGTCCATCGGCCAGTACTCGTCGAGGTTGAAGGTCGTGACGTTCGCGAAGGAGAGGCCCTCCTCGCGGTGCATCCGCACGAGTTCGCCGTAGACGTGGGTCGGGGTCGATCCCGTCGCCAGCCCGAGGACGCACGCCTCGCCCGCGGCCTGCTTCGCCCGGATGAGATCCGCGATCTCCCGGGCGACGGTCCGGCTCACATCGGCCGCCCGCTCGAAGACGAAGGTGGGGATCTTCTCGCAGGCATAGTGGACGGGCTCATCGGTGAGGCGTCCCGCCCCGACGTGGGCAGGACGAGGGGCGGCAGCGGCGGCACGGGCGGGATCGAGGGCGGTCATGGTGGTTCCAGACGGGCGATTGACGTGCGACGAACGGTCCCGCCGACACTAATGGAGAAGACGAGCCGACCGCAACGGGGATTCCGCGGGAATCGCAGGAACCGCGGCGAACCCCACCGCCGACCGTTCGACCGCGACCCCCGGTAGGCTCCTGCGGTCGCTTCGAGTCCCAGCGTTCACGCCCATGCCGCCAGCCGACCTTCATGCCCGAGTTCAGGAAGCCGCCCGGTTCTACGAGGCCGGTCGGCCGGCCGATGCCGAATCGATCTGCCGCGAGGTCCTGAAGAAGGATGCGAAGAACGTCCTCGCCCTGCGGATCCTCGCCCTCGCCTGCGCCCGGTCGATGCGGTGGAACGACGCCACGAAGGCGATCGACAAGGCTCGGAAGCTCGCGCCCCGCGACCCGGCGACGCTGCTGAATGCCGCCACCGTGATGCTCGGTCTCGGACGATTCGACGACGCGCTCGCCGCCGTGCGGCAGGCTCGGGAGCTCGCCCCGCGGGATCCGCGGGTCGCGGGGATGTTCGCGGAGTGCCTGGTGTACGCGAACCGGCACGACGAATGCGTGGCGTTCCTCGCCTCCGCCGCCGCCACCGGTCCGCTGCCGGACAACGCGATCCTCAGTTACGTGGACGCCTGCATCGAGACCGGCGATCTCGACGAGGCGATTCGAGCCGCCCGCGGGTTCCTCGACGGGCCCGGGGCATCGTCTCCCCCGACGGTGACGCGACCGGTCGGGTCGTCGCTGGGTCGGGCGCTCGAGAAGGCAGGACGCCCCGCCGAGGCGGCCGAGGCGTGGCGGGCGATGAACGCGACGATCGAGGCTCCGTTCGACCCGGCGGCGGCCGCCGATCTGGTCGACCGGCTGATCGCGTCGTTCCCACCCGCGATCTTCGAGGGCCGCCGCGAGACCCGGAACTCCGAGAGTCGGCAGCCGGTCTTCATCCTCGGCCTCGCCCGCAGCGGCACCTCGCTGCTGGAGCGGGTGGTCGGCGCCCATCCCGACGCCCACGGCATCGGCGAGAGCACGCTGCTCGACGAGATCCTCGAGGACCGCCTCGGCACCAGCGGCGCCGACACCGTGCTCCGACTCGCCGAGCAGGACGACGACACGCTCGAACGCATCCGCACCGACTATCTGCGGGGCATCCAGGCCCTGGCCGGTCGCCGCGAGCGGATCGCCAACAAGAGTCTCATGCTCCCCCGCGAAGCCGGAGCGATCGGCCTGCTCTTCCCGAAGGCGACCATCCTCTTCACCGAGCGGCACGGGCCCGACACCGCGATGTCGATCTGGGCCAACACCTTCGATCCGGTGCGGATGTCGTGGACGAGCCGTCCGGAGTGGATCGGCGCCATGACCGCGCTGCACGAGCGACTCGTGGCCCACTGGAAGGCCGTGCTGCCGAACCCGATGCTCACCGTGTGCTACGAGGCGCTCGCGAAGACCCCGGCCGAGGTCGTGCCCGGGATCCTCGACGCCTGCGGCCTGCCCATGGACGAGACGTGCCTGCGACCCGAGACCGCGGCCCGCGACGCCCGCGGCGGCCGATTCGTGCCCACGCTCTCGGAGCAGCAGGTTCGCAAGCCGATCAACACCACCGCGATCGGCCGGGCCGAGGCGTACGCGGCGATCGTGGCCGAGTACGAGGCGGGACATGCCCGCATCGCGAAGGAAGCCTGACCGTGGCCCGCGTCTTCGACTGCACGACCTACTTCAACGAGGACCGCCTCTTCGAGCTCCGCCTCGAGACGCTTCGGGAGGTCGTGGACATCTTCGTGGTGGTCGAGGCGACCCGGACCTTCACCGGCCGATCCAAGCCGATCCGGTTCGATCGCGGCCGCTACCCCGGCTTCGAGGATCGGATCCGTCACATCGTGATCGACGATCTCGTCGCCGACCGGTCGCAGGCGTGGGAGAACGAGTTCGTCCAGCGGAACGCGATCGTCCGGGGCCTCGACGACGCCGACGGCTCGGATCGCGTCATCATCGCCGACATCGACGAGATCCCCCATCCCGAGGCGATCCGCCGGTACTCCCCGTTCTTCCTGATCGGGACCTTCGAACAGCGGTTCTTCAGCTACCTGCTCAACAACCTCGCGGTGCAGGCGGCCGATCGCACCCGCGAACGGCTCTGGCCGCGGTGCAAGATCACGACCGCCCGGCACCTCCGCGGGTTCTTCCGGAACCGACCGCAGGAGGTCCGGATCTTCACCAAGCGACGAACGCCTGCAGGGCTGCTCTGGTGGGGCCGCCGCAAACTCTTCGAGCAGCGGCTGCGCCCGGGCGGCTGGCACTTCGCGTGGGCGATGACGCCCGAGCAGATGATCGTGAAAATCGAGTCGTATGCGCACACCGAGACCGATCGCGAGGAACTCAAGTCGGTGGAGGCGATCGAACGCGCGATCCGGGAAGGACGCGACATCCTCGGCAAGAACGAGTTCTTCCGCCTGATCCCGGTGGACGACACGTTCCCCGCCCCGCTCCGCGAGCAGCCCGACCGCTGGGCCGACCTGATGCTCGATCCGGGGTGAGATCGCCGCCGATCGGGCGGTTCCGGATCGTCAGGCGGTCGTCCTTCGGGCGCTGGTCTTCTTCGAGGTGGCCTTCTTCCTGGAAGACATCGTCTTCTTCGACGCCGCGGCCCGCTTGGCGAGCACCGACGCGGGCAGCGAGGCCTCGTAGGTCTCGATGAACGCCTTCACCGGCATCTTCCTGACGACCTTCCCGACGAGCTCCAGCGGAATGTCCTCGAGCCGCTTCGCCCGCACGCACGACTTGCCGGCGTCCCAGCGACTGCCCGTCTTCCTCCACTCGGCCTCGAACCAGGCCATGAGTTCGGGCTTCATGTACGTGCAGAAGAGGTAGATGCCGATGTGGCTCTTCTGGCTCGCCACGCTCGCGAACGGGAGCGGCTGGGCCGGATCACAGTGGTAGCCGTGCGGGTACCGCGTATGCGGCACGAACCACGCGGGCATGCCGTACTGCATCCCCTCCTCGTATCCCTTGGGCAGGTTCCGGTTGATGACGGTCCGCAACGCCCCGATCGCCTCCCGGCGGTCGTCGGGCAGGGCGGCCAGATAGGCATCGATCGAGGTCGGCGTCTCGGCGGGCATCGGAGAATGGTACTTCCGTCGGTCCGCGTCCCCCGCCATACTGCAGCGATGCCGATTCTCCAGATCCTGTGTGCGACGGGCCTCGCCGCGTCGCTTGCCGCCCCCGCCGATCCACGATCCGAGGGAAGGGTCGATCCACCCTCGGCGGCGGATCCGTCCGCGGCTCCGAGGCCGGCCGACGCGTCCTGGATCCCGCTGTTCGACGGCAGGACCCTCGACGGCTGGCGGGGTGATCCGAGATTCTGGTCGGTCGAGGACGGCTGCATCGTCGGCCGCTCCACGCCGGAGAATCCCTGCACGACCACCACCTACCTGCATCACGCCACGCCGTACCGCGACTTCGAGATCACCTTCGAGATCAAGCTCGAAGGCGAGGGCGCCAACAGCGGACTGCAGTACCGCTCGACCCCGAAGCCGCCGGAAGAGGGGGACGGGTACGACCTCTCCGGCTATCAGGCCGACATCGATCAGCGACATGCCTACACCGGCATCCTCTACGAGACCTCCGGTCGCGGCATCGCGGTCGGACGAGGGCAGTGCATTCGATTCAACGAGGATGGTTCGAAGCGTGAGATCGAGCCCGGCCGCGCCGACGCCGAACTCAAGGCACACCTTCGGAAGGTGGACGCGGATCCGGACACCGAGGGATGGCACCGATACGCCGTGATCGCGAACGGACGTCGGCTCGAACACTGGATCGACGGCGAGCGGATGATGCTGGCCGAGGACCATGACCCGAGATTCGCATCAGAAGGCATCTTCGCTCTGCAGGTCCATCAGGGACCGCCCATGACCGTTCGGGTCCGCAACCTCCGCATCCGCCTGCTGGGAACCGGGACCGCGTCCGAGTGATGAGCTCCCCCGCCGTGCGGCGGGCCGTCACCCGATGCCATGTGATCCCCGTGGCCCCGCGATCCTGCGGCGACGAGACGACGACCGCGGCGTTCCCGAAGGAACGCCGCGGTCTTCACATCCCACAAGGAGTCTTGCGGACAGTCGTCGTGGCCGCGTCTCAGCCGCGACGACGGCGGCGGTTCAGGCCCGCCACGCCGAGGAGGGCAAGCATGCCCGGGGCGGGCACCGCGACCGACAGGTTGTCGGCGGTCGCCCAGACATCGCCGCTGCCATTCAACGCGTAGATCGAGATCTCGCTGATGGCCGAGCCGGTCGAGTAGAACCCGACGAACGCCGCGGCCGAGTCCACACCGGCGACGAAGCTGGTGCCGTCGGCGAGGCTGACCTCGACGACGCTCGGCACCACGTTGAAATTGACGTCGGTGCCGAAGAAGTTGCCCCCGACGCCGAAGACACCCGGGTCGAGGGTGAAGGTCAGGTCCACGTTGGCGGAGTTGGTCGAGAAGTAGTCGCCGTTGGCGAAGAGGCCGCCATCGGCTTCCGCGTACCAGGTGACGGGCCCCATGGTCCCGCTCGCGGGGTTGTCGTAGAAACCGTCGTAGGCCCCGAAGGTCTCGGTGAAGACGACATCGTCACCGTTCGCGGCGGCGAACGCTTCCCAGACCACGTACTGGGAGAAGACGGCAAGGTCCGCCGAGGCCACGGACACGACGCTGGTGGCGGCCAGAGCGGCAAAGGTCCTGATCTGCATTGTTGCTCCTTCGAACTGGGAATTCGGAGTCAGGGGTGGGAACTCAAGTCCGTCGCGTCTTCGAATGGGCGGAATCGGCACCATCCGACGGTCGGCACATCTGATTGCGAGCGGGCAAGAACTGGGAACGGAAAGTCTGGGAACGGTCACGGGGGTGCGTGTCGGGAATGCCGCACGTGGGAACCGCG
>JAUIHC010000638.1 GCA_030432455.1 Phycisphaerae bacterium
TAGCCGGACGAGCCGAGCGGACCGACCACGAACTGGCGGTACGAGCCGTTGTTGAGCTGGTTGCCGTCGGCGTAGTCCTGGGGGTGCAGGTAGAACGCGTCCATGTAGAACCGGGCGTCATCGCCGGTGGCGATCGGGTTCAGCTCGATCGCGGGGATCTGCAGACGCCGACCGAGGGTCGGGGCTGCGGAGGGGAGATTCGACGGCGGATACTGGAACCAGCCGGTCGCCGCGTTGCACTGCGAACGGGGGGCGAGGTTCGACTGCTGGCCGTTGAGCGAGTCGGAGTAGGGGTCGGAGCAGCCGGGGCCGAGGAGCTCGGGGCAGCCGCTGCCCGCGGGCTGGCACGAGCCGCACTCGTTGAGCTGCAGGGCGCAGAAGCCGTCCTTGCACCACGACTGGCCGATCTGGATCAGGCGGCCGTTGTCGAACTTGAAGGCGTTCTGCGGGATGCGGGGGTGCTGGTTGGTGCCGGCGTACCACTCGAGGTTCTCGTCCCCGAGGTTCACACTGGTGGTCGCGACCGAATAGGCCATGATTCCCTGCGTGTAGCCCCAGCGATAGATCGAGGGCAGCGAGCAGACTGCGACATCGGCGCCGATCTGTCCGGCGGTGCCGCCCTTGCCGCCGGGAACGGCGTGAGCGGTGAGGAGTCCGGTGCCGACCGCAAGGCCGGAGACCGTGGCGAGACCGAGGAGGGTGCTGATCTTCTTCATGTCGTTGTCTCGTGGTTCATGTCCGGGCTCGCGGCCTCTCCCGAGGGACGACCCGAGGGCGAAGGCATCACGCGGCCGATCGGCCGCCCGATGCCGGGAGTTCGAGGGTAGCCGACCTTTGGAGTCTGGCGGTCTCGGATTCCCGGTTTCGACGGCCATCGGTCCGCGATCGTTCCGCGAATCCGGGGGCTCGGGACCGAGAATCCGCCGATCCGGCCTCCTTGGCACGAAGCCGGCCCCCAGATCGGCAGGTGTCTTGCCCGGTACCGGAGCCGGCGGTATCCTCCCCGATCCTCCACATCGGGCGGATGCCGGAGTGGTCAAACGGGGCGGGCTGTAAACCCGCTGGCTTAGCCTTCGGGGGTTCGAATCCCTCTCCGCCCATTCTCGACGGTCGGTCCCGAGCCGCCGCCGCGAAGGTCTCACGGGGTGTAGCTCAGCTTGGTAGAGCGCTGTGTTCGGGACGCAGAGGCCGCAGGTTCAAATCCTGTCACCCCGACTCTCAAGGCCCCTGGAAGCTTCGCTTCCGGGGCCTTGTTCGTCGGTGCGCGGGCCGCCTTCGGCGTCCCTGGGCGGCTGGCGCCGCCCCCAGTCTTCTGACCTCGCTGCGCTCGGTTCAAATCCTGTCACCCCGACTCTCAAGGCCCCTGGAAGCTTCGCTTCCGGGGCCTTGTTCGTCGGTGGGCGAGTCCGGCTGCGCCGTCCCCGGCCGCAATAATGGGGACAGGCGACATTTTTCTCGGTGTCGCGATGTAACTGCCTTTTATTCAAGTTCTTAGGTTCGTCT